>JAUZOU010000034.1 GCA_030706285.1 Bacteroidota bacterium | reverse complement strand
GGCGTTGCTGGGCCTCGATGGGATCGGCCGTGGCTTTCAGCGGATTTTTTGGGCTGACCACAAACCAAACTTCGTCGACATAGCCGTGTTCCAGAATGAAGTCGGCTAGTCCGAGCTGCCCTTTATGAACTGGGTTGAACGAGCCTCCGAAAAAGCCCGTACGGATTTTTTTATTCATATTCAGTCAATCGTTCGGATCGGTGGAAATAAACGACCGGACTTCTTCCAGACAGTTCTGTTTGGCGGTTTCAAGATCGTCGTTGACAATCACGGCATCAAATTTCGGCGCAAACGACAATTCAAAGCTGGCTTTTTCCAACCGTTCGCGGATCACGTCGGCACTTTCGGTGCCCCGCTTCTCCAACCGTTGGCACAGCACATCGATGCTGGGCGGTTTGATAAACACAGCTAACGCTTTGCTGCCGTATTGTTGTTTGATGTTGAGGCCCCCTTTCACATCGATATCCAACAAGACATTCCGGCCGTCGGCCATCATGCGCTCTACTTCACTTCTCAAGGTGCCGTAGAATTTGTCGGTGTACACTTCTTCCCATTCGAGAAAGGCGTTGGCCTCGATCTTTTGTCTGAAATCGGCGGGCGTCAGGAAAAAATAATCTTTTCCGTCGACCTCTGTGTTGCGGGGCGGGCGGCTGGTGGCGGAAACCGAAAAACCCAGGTTGAGGCCCTGGGTGAGCAGCCATTGAACCAGGGTGGTTTTGCCGGTGCCGGAAGGCGCTGAGAAGATGACGATTTTTCCTTCCTGCATGTTACAACACGTTTAATACCTGTTCTTTGATCTGTTCCAGCTCGTCCTTCATGCAGACCACAATTTTCTGCATCTCCGTGTGGTTGGATTTGGAGCCGAGCGTGTTGACTTCCCGGCCAATTTCTTGGGAAATGAAACCGAGCTTTTTGCCCTGGCCGGCTTCTTCTTCCATGGTGGTGCGGAAATACAGGCAATGGTTGGCCAGACGGGATTTTTCTTCGTTGATGTCCAGCTTTTCGATGTAATAAATCATCTCCTGCTCGAAACGGTTCTTGTCGTATTCGGCTGAATCGAGCTTGGCGAGCGAGTCGGTGATGCGCGACTTGATGGTTTCAAGGCGTTCGCCTTCGTAGCGTTTCACCTCTTCCAGCAACGATTCGATGCGGCTCAGCTTCTTTTCAAACACCCCCTTCAGCATGGCACCTTCCTGGATGCGGAATTCAATAAAACGATCGATCGCCGTGTTAAAGGCCTCTTTTACGGTCTGGATGGCCTCAGGGCTGAATTCCAGATTTTCCGCTTTGATGACATCGGGCATGCGCAGCAACAATGGCCACGGATCGGCAGGTGGGGCTATATTCAGGGCGGCGGACGTTTCGTTCAGTTGTTTCAGGTAATCGGAGAAGACGTCGGTATTGATGTGCTGGACGGTCTCTTTACCGGCCCCTTCGAAACTGATGTTTAATTCGATTTTGCCCCGTAACAGTCTGCGTTGTATTTCGTTGCGAAATTCCAGCTCCAGTTCTTTAAGCACACTGGGTATTTTGGCGTTCAGATCAAGCTGTTTGCTGTTCAGGGATTTGATTTCAATAAGGATGGTTTTGCCGTTAACTTCGCAGGTGGCTTTACCATAACCTGTCATTGATTGAACCATAAGGCATGTATTTTCTGCAAAAGTAATTTTATTTGTTGAAAGGAGCTCTATGTGAGGTGTTTTTTGTACTTTTGTAAACATCTAACATTAAGAAAGGCTGTCTGTCCGGACAGCCGGAACAACTGTATGGCGCTGATTTTGCATATTGAGACATCTACGAACGTTTGTTCTGTTGCCTTAAGTCATGATGGAAATATTTTATTTTCTCAAATTAACAGAGAGGGGCCGTCACATGCCTCGCTCATTGGACCGTATCTGGATGAAGCGTTGAAAATAGCTGAATCCAATGAAATGAAGTTGGATGCGGTAGCTGTCAGTTCGGGCCCTGGCTCCTATACAGGCCTCCGGATCGGTGTTGCTGCGGCTAAGGGTGTTTGTTACGCGAAGCACATTCCGCTGATCGCTGTTCCGACGCTGGAGTTGCTGGCTGATACCTACCTGAAAAGGAACCAACTTCCGGATGAGGCATTGGTAAGGCCAGTGATGGATGCCAGACGGATGGAAGTCTATTCGGCGGTCTATGATTCAACAGGACATTGCCTGAAACCGGCTGAGGCTATTGTGGTGGACAATCACACGTTCGATGCGGAATTGGCAGCACATCCGGTCTATTTTGTCGGAAATGGAGCCTTGAAATTGCATCAGGTTATTCATTCCAAACAGGCTCATTTTGAGGAGACGCTGTTACCTGTTGCCGAATCGATGATTGCGCTGGCTGAAAAAGCTTACGGGGAAGGCCGTTTTGAAAACGTGGCTTATTTTGAGCCGTTTTACCTGAAGGATTTCGTTGCTACGGTTAAGAAGCACCTGATCCCACCGATCAATTAAACAACAATTTACTTAATATCCTTTTAGTATGGATGTAAACGAACTGGACTACAACACCCAAATGAATATCCTCAACTTGCCTGAATATGGACGAAACATTCAGCGGATGGTCGATCATGCCCTTACGATTCAGGACAGAGAAGAGCGCAAACGTTGTGCACAGACGATCATCAGCATTATGGGCAATTTGTTTCCACATTTGCGTGATGTACCTGATTTCAAACATAAATTATGGGACCATTTGGCCATTATGGCCGATTTTAAACTGGATATAGATTATCCGTATGAACTGATCCAAAAAGAAAACCTGTTTTCAAAACCGGATGTCGTTCCGTATCAAAGCGGGCGGATCAAGGTGCGCCATTATGGCCGTTACCTGGATGAACTGATTGACAAAGCGGTCTTGATGGAAGAAGGCCCTGAAAGGACCCGTTTGGTTCAACTCATTGCCAATCACATGAAAAAATGCATCCTGTCCTGGAACAGGGATGCCGTTGATGATCAGAAAATCTTTGACGATTTGAGCCAGCTCTCGAACGGCAAAATTGTGGTCAATCCGGACATGGTTCATTTGATTGATACCAGAGAATTGCTCGGCAGAAAACAATCGCCTCGTCAGAATCAGGGAAACAACCGGAAAAACCAGAAATAAGATGGCCTCATTCCTTGTTGAAGGTGGATATAAGCTGAAGGGATCGATTGAGGTCCAGGGAGCGAAGAACGAAGCGCTTCAGGTTTTGTGCGCGATTATATTGACTTCTGAGGAAGTGATCATTGAAAATATTCCGGACATTCTGGATATAAGGAACCTGATTGACTTGTTGACCAGTCTGGGGGTCAAGGCGACCCGTCTTTCTCCGAATGACTGGCGTTTTAAAGCCGATTCGCTTGATCTTGATCAGTTATATTCGTCTCGTTTCCTGCAGAAAAGTGCAGCCCTGAGAGGTTCGATCATGTTGGTCGGACCAATGCTTGGCCGTTTTGGCAAAGCTGTCGTATCCAAACCTGGCGGTGACAAGATTGGCCGCAGACGGCTTGATACACATTTTACCGGTATTCAGAAACTGGGTGCCACCTTTGAGTACGACAACGAAAAATTTCTCTATCAAGTAGAAGCGAACAACCTGCGTGGGTGTTATATGCTGTTGGATGAGGCATCTGTGACCGGTACGGCCAATATTGTGATGGCAGCTGTACTGGCTGACGGCAGGACAACGATTTACAATGCTGCGTGCGAACCGTATGTTCAGCAGCTTTGCAGGATGCTCAACAAGATGGGGGCCAAAATCTCCGGTATCGGTTCCAATTTACTGACCATTGACGGGGTCTCATCGCTGAAAGGATGCAGGCACCGGATTCTCCCCGACATGATCGAGGTGGGCAGCTTTATTGGTATGGCTGCCATGACAGGTTCGGAGTTGACCATCAAAAACGTGGCATATCCTGAACTGGGTATGATACCTGAAAGTTTCACCAGATTGGGCATCAAGTTGCAGAATGTGGCGGATGATATTTACATTCCGGCGCAGGAAAGTTATACCATCGATACATTTATGGATGGTTCCATCCTGACGATAGATGATGCTCCATGGCCTGGCCTGACGCCCGATTTGCTGAGCGTGTTGTTGGTTGTGGCCACGAAGGCTGTCGGTAGTGTGCTGATTCATGAAAAGATGTTTGAAAGCCGGTTGTTCTTTGTTGACAAGCTCATCGATATGGGCGCTCAGATCATCTTGTGTGATCCGCACCGGGCGACGGTCATCGGGTTAGGACAGGCGCATAACCTCAGGGGCAGCGAAATGTCTTCCCCCGATATCAGGGCTGGTATAGCCTTGCTCATTGCAGCCATGTCTGCTAAAGGAAACAGCCGCATTCAAGGCATCGAACAGATTGACAGAGGGTATGAGCAGATAGATGAACGTTTAAACCGCCTAGGGGCCAGGATTCACCGGGAACAACTATGATCAGGCAGACGGATGTTTTCCCCATCGGGCATTTTTACAAGACGCACGGCGTTTCGGGTGAGTTGGCGTTTTCCTTTACGACAGCTGTCTTTGACCGTACCGCTTCTCCTTATTGGGTCATTGAAATGGAGGGAATACTTGTCCCTTTTTTTATCCAGTCATGCCGCATCCGGTCTGATGCGTCTGCCTTAGTCCTTTTAGACGGGGTTGGCAGTGAACAGGAAGCTAAACAGTTTGTCGGAAAGGAAGTCTTCTATCCGGTTGCTTTGGCTGATGAGGAGATAGAAGAGGAAATCGATGTAGAAGAAAATCTGTCTGACTTGATCGGATTTCAGGTCACGGATGAGGAAAACGGCCCCTTGGGAAAAGTTGTGGACGTGGATGATTCGACCATCAATGTGTTGCTGATGGTTTCGGATGGCCATAAAGACTATTTGATTCCTGCGGCTGGTGATTATCTGACGCGGATTGATGCTGAGGCTCGTCACTTATGGGTGAAGCTTCCGGAAGAATTACTGAAGTTACAGGAATGATCGGAATGGTAGCAGCGTCAGGTTACAATAAACAGGAAACGTTTTCCGTTATTATTTTTTAAGGCCTTGCGTCTATGCCATACAGGGGATTTATGCTACTTTCGCCTAGTATTTTTTAAGTTAATAGTCGTAGCGAGTGAAATATGCAAAAATAAGAGACTTTTACGACAAGCTGAAAAAGAAGTTTCAACTGTCCATTTTTAACGAGAGTACGCTCGAATCCCTTTTTTCGTTGCGTGTTTCCCGGTTGGACGGTATTTTTCTGTTGGCTTCGGTTTTCATTCTCTTTTTTTTCGTATCGGTCTTGTTGATCCGTTACACACCGCTGGGTGCTTTTATGCCCAGGTACATGGAACCTGACGTCAAGAACAAACTGGTCATGGATGCGACACGGGTCGATTCGTTGACGGAGGTCATCGCTAAACAGACCAAGTACATCAATGTAATCAAAGGAATTATCGCGGGTGAGATTCCGGCTGATTCGACCGATGCTCAGGGACGGCAGATTCCGATCGATACCTTGGCCAACCATCATTTGGAACTCATGAAGACAACCCAAACGGAAAAGGCGTTCAGGGATAATTATGAAGAACAGGAACGATACAATTTGTCCACGCTTAATGTTCAGGAAAAAAAATCGGTGCTGTTGTTTTATCCTCCGGTAAAGGGACAGGTCCGAACAGCGTTCAATCCTAGTTCGAAAAAATACGGTATGGATATTCAAGTGACCGACAGGCAGGCCGTTCTTTCGACACTTTCAGGTACCGTCCTTTATGCCGGGTATGATCCTACGTTTAAATATGTGATCGTTGTGCAACATGCTGACGATTACGTTTCAATATACAGATATAATACTCAATTACTCAAGGGACAAGGAGATGTCGTTAAGGCAGGCGAAGCCATTGCTATAGCAGGAAGGGCGGAAGGCAATCAAAAGCCGCACGTCTATTTTGAGCTTTGGCAAAAAGGAATGCCTCAGAATCCTCAGGAATCCATCATCTTTTAGCCCTTTTTTTATATGAATGCTCAAACAACTGAAAAAAAGCAACTGGCCATTCTTGGTTCGACTGGCTCCATCGGGACACAGGCATTGGACGTGGTGCGTGCTCATCGTGACCGCTTTGATATTTATGCGTTGACGGCTAACAACCAGGTGGATTTGCTCATCAGGCAGGCCATCGAGTTTCAACCGGATTCCGTTATTATTGCCAACAAGCAGCATTACCAGAAGCTGAAAGAAGCACTGGCGTCTTATCCTATTAAAGTGTACGCGGGCAGTGATGCCATTTCGCAGATTGTCCAGTCGGAACCGATCGATATCGTTCTGGCTGCCATGGTGGGCTATCATGGCTTAAGACCAACCATTCAGGCCATTAAAGCCGGTAAAACCATCGCGCTGGCCAATAAGGAAACCATGGTCGTAGCCGGTGAAATCATCAATGCCCTGGCCATGCAGTACCGGGTGCCGATTTTGCCAGTTGACTCCGAACATTCGGCGGTTTTTCAATGTCTTGAAATTCACAATCCGATAGAAAAGATTTTTCTGACTGCTTCGGGTGGCCCTTTTCGTCAGTTTTCAGTGGAACAGCTCGAACGGGTCACCAAGGAACAGGCTCTGAAACATCCGAACTGGAATATGGGGGCAAAGGTTACCATCGATTCTGCCAGCATGATGAACAAAGGCTTTGAGGTGATTGAGGCAAAATGGTTGTTCAATCTGAAGGCTGAACAAGTCGAGGTGCTGGTCCATCCGCAGTCGATCATCCATTCCATGGTGCAGTTCCGGGATGGTGCCATCAAGGCGCAATTGGGGCTGCCTGATATGAAGTTGCCTATTCAATATGCTTTTACATATCCGGAACGACTTGAAACGACCTTCCCCAGACTGGATTTTTCAAAAGTGGCTTCGTTGACGTTTGAAAAACCGGATTTGACGCGTTTCCCGAATTTGTCGCTGGCTTATAGGGCTATGGAACAGGGAGGAACGATGCCTTGTACGTTGAACGCCGCCAATGAAGTGGTCGTTGAGGCTTTTTTGCAGGATAAAATCGGCTTTATGAAAATGCCTGAAGTTATCGGGAAAACAATGGAAAAAGCGACGTTCCGGTTGAATCCGACGTATGAGGATTATGTAGAAACAGACAGCGAATCCAGAGAAATTGCCCGCTCATTTTTACCAAACTAATTCATTTACAATACAAACAATCCCACATTCTATGGTAATTTTCTTAACACGAGCCCTACAGTTAATCATAAGCTTATCGATTCTGGTGCTCATTCACGAATTCGGCCATTTCTTGTTTTCACGCCTGTTCAAAGTCAGAGTCGAACGTTTCTATATGTTTTTCAATCCGGTTTTCTCCATTCTTCGTGCCAAAAAGTTGGAACATAAATGGCATTTCTCCTGGTTCTCCAGAAATTCCCCGGATTCATTTACCGAAAAACCGGAACAAACGGAATTCGGTATCGGATGGGTTCCGCTGGGTGGTTATTGTACCATTTCCGGTATGATTGATGAATCAATGAATACGAAGCAAATGGCCGAACCTGAGAAACCTTGGGAATTCAGATCCAAACCGTCATGGCAACGTTTGTTCATTATGGTGGGCGGCGTGCTGTTTAATTTTTTATTGGCGTTGGTTATTTATGCAGCCGTACTGAAAGTCTGGGGTGAAGAATACATTCCGTTGGAGAAAGCGCCGATGGGAATGGAATTTTCTCAGGCTGCCCAGGCTGCCGGTTTCAAAGACGGAGACCGGCTGATCGCTGCTGATGGCATTCAGTTGGAACGGTTTAACGAAGATATGTTGCGTACCATCAATGCGGCTTCTGAAGTTACGGTTCAGCGTAATGGTCAGGACACGATGGTTAGGGTGCCTGCTCAATTTATCCAAAAGATCATTGCCGGCAAACAGGGGTTTGCTGCTTTCCGTTTCCCTGCTGTCGTTCGCGATTTTGTAGCCGGCTCATCTGCCAAGAAGGCAGGCTTGATGCCCAATGACAGTTTGACGGCCATTAATGGCGTTCCGGTGCTGACGTTTACAAGTTTTGCGGAAGCGCTGCTGGCAAACAAGAATAAGCTCATTCAATTGACTTATTACAGGAACGGGCAGAAACGAACAGCGGCCATGACCCCTGACGAAAATGGGAAATTAGGATTCTATCCTAAAATTCCGACAGAAATTTTCCCTACGAAAAAGATCAGTTATTCTTTCTTTTCATCCATCCCAGCCGGCATCAATAAGGGTGTCAAAACGTTGTCCGGTTATGCCAGCGATATGAAGTTTGTCTTTACCAAAGAAGGCGCCAAGAGCATCGGAGGCTTCGGCGCCATCGGCAGTTTGTTTCCACCGCATTGGATTTGGCA
Organism: Bacteroidota bacterium; assembly: GCA_030706285.1. GTDB lineage: Bacteria > Bacteroidota > Bacteroidia > Bacteroidales > UBA1402 > UBA8389. The sequence continues at coordinate 6,016 of JAUZOU010000034.1, read as the reverse complement.
AGCTTTCTGGGAAATGACGGCCTTCCTTTCCATCATACTGGCCTTTATGAATATCCTGCCGATTCCGGGTCTTGACGGCGGTCATATTTTCTTCTTGTTGTACGAAGTGATTACCCGTCGCAAACCGAGTGACAAGTTTATGGAATATGCCCAAATCGTCGGTATGTTCCTGCTGCTGGCCTTGCTGGTTTACGCAAATGGTAATGACATATACCGCTGGATCTTCAAATAATAAGCCTGTTCACGGTGTGTAAAATTTGGTGAAAATAGGTGTACAAATCTCTTGGGCTGCCGTAACTAGGCAGCCCAATTTGTTGATTGACAGTTTGATGCGATTTCTGTAAAAGGGCGTTGCTGCCCTTCCGGCTTTTTCAACGGGTATCTGGCTGGTTGGTTTTGACTAAATTTGTCAAAGTAACCAATCTAGTATTTATGAGAAAATTCGATAAAAGCTGGTCCTATCTTTTCTTGCTGCTTATTTTTACCTCCTGTGCTCCCAGATTACTCCGCGATGGCATACCTGCCTTCGACTGGATAAAGGAAGTCGGTGCGAAAAAAGTACCTTCAGCCACTACCGTATATAATGTAAAGGATTTTGGAGCTGTCGCTGATACAAGCGTGTTAAGCACCAAAGCCATCCAAGCTGCCATCGATACCTGTGCTGCAAAAGGCGGAGGCATGGTCACATTCGCACCAGGTAATTATTGTATGGGCTCTGTCTTTTTGAAAAGCGGTGTGAACTTCAATATTCCTGAAGGTGTTAAGATTTATGGTAGTCAGGATCTTGATCAGTACCCGATGATTGATACCCGGGTTGCTGGTATTGAAATGAAATGGCCGGCAGCCTTGATCACCGCCAAAGATCAGGAAAATGTGGCGATCACTGGAAAAGGTGAAGTCTGGGGCCAGGGCAAGGTCTTTTGGGATAAATATTGGTCCATGCGCAAGGAATATGATAAAAAGGATCTGCGTTGGATTGTCGATTATGATTGCATGCGTCCACGCATGATTTTGTTCCAGAATTGTGAAAATGTCACCATGACTGGCAATAACTATTACGAAGCTGGTTTCTGGACAGTACATATCTTATATTCCAATCATGTAACGATCGATGGCATTCATGTCAATAACAACAATGCCGGAAAAGGTCCAAGTACGGATGGCATCGATATTGATTCATCTACCCGGATTCTGGTCCAGAATTGCGATATCAGCTGTAACGACGATAACTTCTGCCTCAAAGCAGGGCGGGATGCCGATGGCCTTCGCGTGAACCGTCCCACTGAATATGTGGTCATCCGGAATTGCACGGCCCGTCAGGGTGACGGTCTGTTTACCTGTGGCAGTGAAACCTCCGGAGGTATCCGGAACGTCGTTTCCTATGATATGACGGCATTGGGTACCAAAGTCGGTTTGCGTTTCAAGTCTGCTTTGAACAGGGGAGGCGTTGTAGAAGATATTTGGTTGTCCAACATCAAGATGCAGGATTTAAGAGAGCCGTTTCAGATCAACCTGAACTGGAACCCAAACTACAGTTATTCCAAATTACCTGAGCCATACGTCTGGGATAGCATTCCGGCTCACTGGAGAGTGATGTTAACGCCGGTGGAGCCTGCTGAACTTGGTTTGCCAAAATTCAGGAATATTCATTTTACGGATATTCAGGCACATTCCTGTCAGGTCGCTCTGATTTGTGAGGGTGTCGAAAATTCACCGGTAGAAGGATTCACACTGAAAAACGTACACATAACGGCTGAAAATCCCGGTCACATGATTTGGGCCAAGAACTGGAAAATCAACCATGTGTCCATCGGTGGAGAAAATGGAGAAAAGGTGGAGATGGAACATATTGAGAATGTAAAGTTATACAAATAAAGCAGATTGATTGCTGACTAAAACGATAACGGCTTGTTTCAGTCAGTGAACGATGTAACCCAGAGAATAGAGTACCATGATTATGAAAGATAATCCGGATCTGATCCGTAAGCCCTTAAATAAGGTCATCCATTGCTGGCTGCTGGCCATACAACTGATTGTTGTTGGCTTGCTGTTTGCTGATATGCCTTGTCAGGCTGCCAACCGGACCCCCATTGACAGAAGAGCCTTGGTTTCCAGACATACGGTGCGGATCAACCGCTTTGATTCGCTGGCATCTTTATCGGTTGGTAACGGTAATTTTGCGTTTACCGTAGATGCGACAGGATTGCAGAGCTTTCCTAATGTGTATACCAATGGCGTTCCTTTAGGGACGCAGGCACAGTGGGGTTGGCACAGCTTCCCGAATAGCACCAATCTGAAGCCGGAAGAAACCTGGGGCATCTATACTTATCATGGTAAACAGGAACCATATGCTGTTCAATTTGACGAGCCTGGTCGTAACAAAGACGCCTCCGACTATTTCAGAGGCAATCCGCACCGGTTGCATTTAGGCATTATCGGACTTGATTTGCTGAAGTCAGATGGTACACCTTGCGTGCCGTCTGACATCAGCAATATTCAAGAGTCGCTCAATCTATGGAAAGGGCTGATCAGCAGTACGTTCAAGGCCGGAGAGTTTCAGGTGGATGTCACTACGTGCTGTTTGCCGGATCAGGATAAAATTTCGTCCCGGATTACATCATCCATGTTCAGGACTGGACAATTGGCTGTCAAGTTCCAGTTTCCATATCCCTCCGGAAAACATACGGATGATGCCTGTGACTGGCAACACCCGGACAGCCATCAGACGATCGTGCTGAAGCAGGATAAAAACAGTGTCCTGCTGGAACGCAAGATTGATAACGACCATTATTATATAAAGGTGACTTGGGAAGGCGATGCAACGTTCTTCAAGAAAGGGGAGCATGATTTCAGATTAAAACCTGCTAATGGTGGAACATTGGCATTCAGTTGCCTGTTTTTGCCCGAAAATCCATTGGTATCGAGTAAGACCGATGAAACAACAGAGGCTTCATTTGATGCAGACCTCTCCAGGACAACCAGTTGGTGGAACCAGTTTTGGACCCGGGGTGGGGCCGTCGATTTTTCAGGTTGTACCGATCCGAGAGCCTCGGAATTGGAGCGCCGGGTGGTCTTGTCTCAATATTTAATGGCCATCCAGTGTGCCGGTATGTATCCTCCGCAGGAAACAGGATTGACCTACAACAGCTGGTTTGGCAAATTTCATTTGGAAATGCATTGGTGGCATGCTGCCCAGTTTGCTTTATGGCAACGTCCGGATTTGCTGGAACGAAGCTTGAACTGGTACAAATCGGCGATGCCTGCGGCCCGCTCAATTGCAGCCCGTCAAGGCTGGAAAGGTGTCCGCTGGATGAAAATGACCGATCCTTCAGGTATAGAAGCTCCGTCCAATGTCGGTTCATTCCTGATCTGGCAGCAACCTCATCTGATTTATATGGCCGAGTTGATGTACAGAGATCATCCGGATACGGCTATACTGAACAACTATAAGGATCTGGTGTTTCAGACAGCTGATTTTATGGCTGATTATGTAGACTATGATCAGGCAGGTAACCGCTATATACTAAAGGGTGCTATTCCGGCTCAGGAAACCTTGAAAGCGTCCGAAACAGTCAATCCGCCTTTGGAGCTTTCTTATTGGCATTTTGCCCTGAGTGTGGCCCAGCAATGGCGCCTCCGGTTGGGAATGCCAAAAAATGAGGAATGGGAAACAATTATTGAAAAATTAGCGCCTTTGGCACAGAAGGATGGCTTGTATCTGGCAGCAGAGACGGCTACGGATACCTATACGAATGTTCGCTATACGTCCGATCATATGGCGGTGCTTGGTGCGTTAGGCATGTTGCCGGCTTCACCGTTGGTTCGAAAGGAGATCATGACGAATACCTTGAATTGGATTTTGAAAAACTGGAACTGGGATAAAACCTGGGGATGGGATTATCCGATGACGGCTATGTGTGCCGCTCGTCTGGGCCAGCCGGAAAAGGCTGTCGATGCCTTGCTGATGGACAGACGGACCAACACCTATTTGGTGAATGGTCATAACTATCAGGATGGTCGATTGCGTATCTATCTGCCAGGTAATGGTGGTTTACTGTCTGCCGTGGCCATGATGTGCGCCGGGTGGGACGGCAGCAAGGGTGATTGCCCGGGTTTTCCCCGGAATGGCAAGTGGAAAGTCCGGTGGGAGAATTTGGATAGAATGCCTTAAACAGTTGTATAGTAGATCTAATATCGTAAAAAATGAAAAAACTCATTGCTTTGCTGGTCGTATTCATGGCCATGATTTCTGCCCAACTTTCTGCCGGCACTATATGGGATTTTGCCGGTAAAGGATTCAGTGATGCCACCATTGCCAACCTGGCCGCTGATAACACGAACTGGACGGCACAAAACAGCCCGGTCAACCGGTATGTGAATGCCACGACTATGTCGGGAGAACTGAAAGCCAACGGGCTGGTTATTCCTGAAACAGCCGGCCTTATTTTCGGATCCTTATCCGCTAAGAAAGTCAATGTTGACTTTGGGTATGTTCCCCCTCGCATCATGTTGAACGGAACAAATCTTACTTTTACATTGAAAGCGCTTAAAGCCGGTCAGAAAATTACCATCGTAACGATGACGGCCAACACGAACAATGCGCGGGGCATCAGTTGTACCACCGGTAACGTTACCCGTCTGGCAGGTGAAGAAACGTCTCTTGATGTAAATACCAATGTGTTCCAGGTCAATGCCAACGTGGAAGGAGAGACCGATGTCACTTTTACCACAGGTAGTACCGGAGGCATTCATATTCGTTACATCGGTTTCGACGGGAATAGCGAAGTCAATCCGGATGCACCGATCAATATTGCCTATGTGTATGATTCCACCTATGCTGAGGGCAAGACAGTGGTCGGAACGGAAAATGATCCGATTTTTCAGTATGGTCTGATGCAAAAAAATGTCACCTTATTTAATGTGGCTAAACTGACCAACGATACCACTGCTGTTTTTGCCGATTCATTGGCCGCTCTTGAGAAATACGATGTTGTCGTTGTCAGCGATGCGATGTCAGCCGATCATCCTTTTGGAAAAAAGCTGGCTTATCTGATAAACAGGGTTCCCATGCTGAACATGAAATCATTTCTCTACAACACATGGAAGTTGGGTACTGGTATTAATCCGACGAATGTAGGCAATGGTGAACAAGGCATTGCTTCAGTCAAGGTCGATTCGGCTTTTGCAAAACAGGCTCTCTTTACGGATATAGATGTCAGTGAAGGGTTGAAGCTGTTCACAGGAACCGTAACGGATAAAAATCTGGTTCAGGCCTACTCAGCCCAAGCTGGCAGCCTGTTTGCATCGGACAGCATTATTGCATCCATTCAAACGGATAAAGATACGTTCGATGTGATACACAAACATGGTACCTCCAATACCTATCTGTTGATTCCGATGTGCTCTGATGCACAGGCAACAGCGTCAGAAAGTGCCATTCAATTGATTTACAATGCAGCGGTTTATCTTGCCAGCACCAAAGCGGCTGTTATTCCGGCTACCAAACCGACTATTTCATTAAACTATAAAGACGGAAGTACCGTAGTGACACTTTCTACCATTACAGCCGGTGCATCGGTCTATTATACAACGGATGGAACTGTTCCGACAGCATCCAGTTTGTTGTACAGCGGCCCGCTAACATTCACCGACACGTGTACGGTGAAAGCCATTGCCATTAAACAAGGTTATGATAACAGCTCGATTGCTACAGCTGCCGTACTCATCAAACAACAACTGGCTGTTCCTTCCATCAGTTTAACTGCAACTGAAAGCGGAAAAACCGTGACCATTACCGGCGCTGAAGGCGCGACCGTTTATTATACGACGAATGGCGGTACTCCGGTAGTAGCAAAAGCTGTGAAATATACGGAACCATTTACCCTGACCAGACCGTGCACGGTTAAAGCGATGGCTGTTCAGGACGGTAAGCTCAATTCTGATATTGCTTCCGAGAAAATAACTATTGATGGTTATAAGGAACGCGCCAAGACCCTGGTATGGGCTAATTTTAATG
>JAUZOU010000339.1 GCA_030706285.1 Bacteroidota bacterium | reverse complement strand
ACTGTTGGGTTATGGTGCCAGCGTCATCAATCCTTACGGCGCTTTTGCCGTATTGAACGATCTGGTCAAAAAGAAAGAAATCCAATCTGATTATGAAACGGCAGAAAGCCATTATATCAAATCTGTCAACAAAGGTTTGTTGAAAGTGCTTTCAAAGATGGGTATTTCAACCGTTAGAAGTTACCGGGGTGCACAGATTTTCGAAGCTGTCGGTATTAGCTCCGATGTCTTGAGCCGCTATTTTGACGGAACAACGTCAAAAATTGAAGGCATCACGCTCGAAGATATTGCTACCGATGCCATCATTATGCATCAGAAAGGCTTTGGCAGCAGTGAGCCGGATATTCTTGTCAACAATGGCGTTTATTCATGGAGAAAATACGGAGAGCTCCATGCCTGGAATCCGGAAACGATTTCCCGTCTTCAGATTGCTACCAAGACAAATTCCAAGGATAAATTCAAAGAATATGTTGCTTCAATCGATCAGAAAGGTCACCCCATTTTTCTGCGTGACTTTTTGACATTCAAGCCACAAAAACCGATTGATATCAGTCAGGTAGAGCCCGCTTCAGAAATCATGAAGCGTTTCGTCACCGGTGCCATGTCGTTCGGTTCTATCAGCCGTGAAGCCCATGAAGCCATGGCTATGGCCATGAATATCATCGGTGGTAAGAGTAATACCGGTGAAGGTGGTGAGGATCCTGAACGGTTCAAACCACGTCCTGACGGAACAAGTGCCCGCAGTGCCATCAAACAGGTGGCTTCCGGCCGTTTTGGCGTTACAACCGAATACCTGGTCAATGCGGATGAAATCCAGATTAAGATTGCTCAAGGTGCAAAACCGGGTGAGGGTGGTCAGCTGCCAGGCTATAAAGTCGATCAGATGATTGCCAAAACACGGCATTCCATTCCTGGCATTTCGCTGATTTCACCGCCACCTCATCATGATATTTATTCCATCGAGGATTTGGCCCAGCTAATCTTTGACTTGAAGAATGTCAATCCTGTTGCCCGGATCAGTGTGAAACTGGTATCAGAGAGTGGTGTTGGAACCATTGCTGCAGGCGTTGCCAAAGCAAAGGCCGATATGATCCTGATCAGTGGTTGTGAAGGTGGTACCGGGGCAAGCCCTGCCAGCTCCATCAAACACGCCGGTCTGCCAGTCGAAATCGGCTTGGCCGAAACGCAGCAGACACTTGTTATGAATGGTCTGAGAGGTCAGGTCCGTTTGCAGACAGATGGTGAAATCAAGACCGGACATGATATTGTGGTTGCCGCCATGCTTGGTGCAGAGGAATATGGCTTTGCCACCAGTGCTTTGATTGTGCTGGGATGCGTCATGATGCGTAAATGCCATTTGAATACCTGCCCGACAGGCGTCGCTACTCAGAATGAAGAGCTACGTAAACGGTTTATGGGTAAGTATACCTATCTGGTCAATTTCTTTAATTTCCTGGCGGAAGATGTCCGTGAACATCTGGCTGCGCTTGGTTTCAGCAAATTGGATGATGTCATCGGCAGAACGGATCTGCTTGAATATATGGAACATTCGGACAATCTGAAAATGAGCAAACTGGATTTCTCCAAATTGCTGTATGTGCCGAACGTGAATGACAATTTTGCCATTCGCAACGTCAAGTCACAAAAACACGATATTGCAGAAGTTCAGGATCGGACACTCATTGAACTCTCAATGCCTGCGTTGTCCATGCAAAGTCCGATTCAATTCAAACGTGAAATACGGAATACGGACAGAACGGTGGGAGCTATGCTTTCCGGTGAAATTGCCAAGCGTTATGGCAATGATGGTCTGCCGAACGATACCATTACCTGTACATTCAGAGGATCTGCCGGTCAAAGTTTTGGTGCCTTCTTATCGAAGGGTGTAACGTTCAGACTTGAGGGCGATGCGAACGATTACTTGGGCAAAGGGCTTTCCGGTGGTCGTATCATCGTTGTACCGCCAGAGGGCACTACTTTTGCTCCTGAAGATAATATTATTTCAGGAAACACCTTGCTCTATGGCGCCACCAGCGGTGAGGTGTACATCAACGGTCAAGTGGGCGAACGGTTCTGTGTCCGTAATTCAGGAGCCATAGCCGTTGTCGAAGGAGCCGGTGACCATTGCTGTGAATATATGACTGGAGGTAGGACGGTGGTTCTCGGAAAAACCGGGCGAAACTTTGCAGCCGGTATGTCCGGAGGTATCGCCTACGTCCTCGACGAAGAAGGTGACTTTGATTATTTCTGCAACATGCAGATGGTGGAACTTTCGCTGATCGAAGAAATGTCGGATAACAGGGAACTGCGCAATTTGATTGCCACCCATTACCGCTATACCAAGAGCCCTAAAGCTAAGCTTATCCTCGATGATTGGGACCACTATGTCGAGAAATTCATCCGTGTCATCCCGATTGAATACAAAAAAGTGCTTCATGATGAAAAGATTGAAGCCATGAAAAAGAAAATTGCACAAGTAGAATACGATTATTGAAATGGGAAATCCAAAAGCATTCTTAGCTATAGATCGTAAGGAAGCCGGTTACCGTCCGATTCACGAACGGATAACCGACTACGGTGAAGTCGAACAGACTCTCAACAATGAAGACCGGATGCTGCAGGCATCGCGGTGCATGGATTGTGGTGTGCCCTTTTGTCATTGGGCGTGCCCGGTAAGCAATAAAATGCCTGAATATCAGGATCTTTTATATAGAGGAAAATGGAAAAATGCCTGGGAAATATTGGCGGAAACCAATGATTTTCCGGAGTTCACAGGCCGTATCTGTCCAGCGCTTTGTGAAAAATCCTGTGTCTTGAACATTCAGCATCAGGCAGTGACGATTCGTGAAAATGAAGCTTCCGTTACTGAAATGGCATTCCGCGAAGGCTGGATACAACCTCAACCGCCTAAAGTACGGACCGGCAAAAAAGTGGCCGTTATCGGTAGCGGTCCTTCTGGTTTAGCTGCAGCCAAAAACCTGAACCGGAAAGGACATGAGGTAACGGTCTATGAGAAAGCGCCTCAAATCGGTGGGCTTTTGCGCTTCGGAATTCCGAATTTCAAACTCAACAAAAACATCATCGATCGCCGGATTGAATTGATGGAAGCAGAAGGTGTCAAGTTTGTGCCCAATGCTGAAATCGGTTCCGGAAAGACCTTTAAGGAAATTCTGGATTCCTCAGATGCTGTTTGCGTTTGTATCGGTTCCGGTGTGCCAAGGGACATTCAGGCTGAAGGACGTGAACTGAAGGGTATTCATTTTGCCTTGGATTTTTTGAAACAGCAAAACTATCGCATGGCCGGTCTGCCATTTAAAGAGGAAGACATCAATGCAAAAGGCAAACGCGTGCTGGTCATCGGAGGTGGAGATACCGGTTCTGATTGTGTCGGAACAGCCAACAGACAAGGTGCTAAGGAGGTGACTCAGATTGAAATCCTGCCTAAACCGCCCGAATTTGAAAATCCTGATACTCCATGGCCGAATTGGCCCAATGTGCTGAAAACGTCGACATCTCATGAAGAAGGTTGCAACAGAAAATGGTGCCTCACTGCCAAACGTTTCATCGGAAAGAACGGTCAGCTGTCTGAAGTGGAAGTCGTTGAGGTCGAATGGACAAAAGATCCAGCAAGCGGACGTTTCTGTATGAAAGAAACAGGTAACGTTCAAACAATCAAAGCCGATCTGGTGCTTCTGGCTATGGGATTTGTTCATCCGGCTCATGAAGGCTT
>JAUZOU010000338.1 GCA_030706285.1 Bacteroidota bacterium | reverse complement strand
TCCAGACATTGTCCATGAGATTCAATCATTGCTCAATACCGTCACATAAACCTGGCCGGTCTCATAACGCTTGACAATGACTGTTGTACCAGATTCGATATAGCCGATTTCAGACATAGCATCATACATCTTTCCCTCTATGCGTACCTTTCCGGAAGGTTTTAAAATAGTAACGGTTTCTCCGATCTTTCCAACCAATGCTCCAAATTCAGGAGGAACAGCTATAAATCCGTTTTCTTTGAGCTGAGCACTTGTCAACGCTAATTTACGAAAAGCCCCCTTTCCTTTTCCTATTTTAGCTGTTATCCACAGCGAAATCGATATGGCAATCAGGATACTTAGAGAGACCAGCAGGAATGGCTTTTGCAAGGCTTCCAAACCTTTCAGTGAAAATGCCAGCGTCGAATTATCCACTAATGCAAACGTTAACCCGACCAATATAAGAATAGAACCGGAGATACCGGCAATACCAAAACCTGGTATAATAAAAATTTCCGCCAGCAACAAGACGACACCAGCCAAAAAAGCGATTATTTCCCAGTACTGAGCGAAACCATCCAGATAAAGGGGCGCGAAAAACAAGATGGCGGCCACCAGTGAGGCAATGGCTGGGATACCGATGCCAGGACTTTGCAGTTCAAACCAGATTCCTGCAACAATAATCATAATCAGGATTGCTCTTAGAGCTGTTCCCATCAGTCGTCCTTTTAACTTGTCAATGCCGGACAACTTAAAAACCACCACGTCGTAATGAGTCAAGCCAATCCGGTTCTTGAGCACGTCTGTCACATTTTTTGCCAATCCTTCGCAATAACCATTTTTTGCCGCTTCATTGGCCGTAAATGTCAACACTTTGCCTTTATCGATCAATCCTTTGATATAAATATCCGGATCGACCATGGCCTCGGCAATTTTCGGATTCCTGCGCCATATCATCATGGTATCTCCATGCTGAATGCGGGGCACTTTCCCTTGCGCTTCAGCCGTTGCACGAATAATACCACGCATGTACGACTGATATTTATCAGGTGCCGCAGCACCGGTCTGATCAACCACCGTCGAAGCTCCGATCGTTCCTGAAATGGTCATATAAATACTATCGCAAGCAATGGCTATCAGCGCCCCGGCAGAAGCCGCATTATGGTTTATGAAAACATAAACAGGAATAGGTGCATTCAGTATGGCTGTCCGTATGGAATCAGCATATAATACTTCTCCACCATACGTATTCATATTCAGCAACACACAGTCAAAATGACCGGCTTCTGCCTTTTTTAAACCCTTTTGGATCAATAGCCAGGTATAACTGTTGACATTATCCTGCAAGTTTATCTGTAGCACATGAGTTGGAGGATTGCCATGAAGTTCTGAGAAAGAGACTTCAGGCAGCATTAAAAAACTGATTAACAGAATAAAAATCTGATTTTTCATAGAATTGAGCACTAGTCTATTTGGTAACCAGAACTGACTATTAGAAAGTATGAACACTTCTGTTTCAAAGATATGGAAAGTTTTTGGTAGGTTTGCCTAAATTTATAGCTAAATGAACCAGTTTATTATCTTGCTCGGATCTAATACTGAGGCTGAAAAGAATGTGGATGAAGCCAGAAAACGAATGGCATTAGCCTTTCCGGAAGGAATCCGTTTTTCTGAAAACCACCGGAGTCCGGCTATCTCAAAAGATGGGCTGCCGCTTCCTGAGGGAGTCTATGCCACCTATCTGAATGCTATCTGTATCGCTCAATCGGATAGGCTAATGGAGGATATCCAGCTATTCTTAAAACAGACAGAAGCAGAAATGGGCAGAAAACGTGGTCCTGAGTATCACGGCGTGGTTGTCATTGATTTAGATCTTGTGCAATGGAATGGCAATATCCTTCGTCCAAAAGATGCGAATCAGAGTTATTATAAAAATTGTCTGGCAGATTTAGAACCTTGAACACTATACGATCGGTTTGTTTTCAGTCGGATGGCGATGATGCTACCGGCTCTCTTGCCATGGGGCACAAGCAAACAGCCTGCAGGGCTTTTCTGACATTGAAGAATCGTCTGCCTACACTTATTTAATCATCCCCTTACACGTTTCAACAAATTATCCTACAGGTTCAGAAAGTAAAAATATCTTAATTCATAAACAACGAATTATTGGTTAAACAGCCAAATCAGCACATTCTAAGCTGGTTTGGGTCTAAACTACCAACAATTATGAAAAGATATTTTATACTAATGGCTCTATGCTTTAGCCTATGCTTAATGATAAACGCTGCAAAACAGGCAAAAAGGTATTCCAAGCCTGTTTATCTGACGGTTCTGGCGGAAAATGGGAATGTCAGACAGCGAAACAATCGGGACGGAACCGTTACCTTTATCATTATGCCTAACGATGTCATCAGAGTCAGTACCATCTTGCTAAATGGCAAGGATGTGACAACAGACCTGGAGGGCAACAGATACACAACGCCAGCCCTCACGAAGAATGCCACGGTAAGCATCTGCTTCGATAGTACTTCGACCTTTACACCAACGAACTATTATACGATTGCTTCGTCGAATTGATGTTAAAAACAAGTTACAAGTTATGCCGAACTGTCAAAGAACACCCTTGGTTGACGGTAACTCGAACTTAAATATATCCCGTCGGATAGCCATTTTCAGTGAACGGGCAAAGGCTTTGAAGATACCTTCGATCTTGTGGTGTTCATTATCGCCTTCAGCCTTGATATTCAGGTTGATACGGGCAGCGTCACTCAGAGACTTGAAAAAGTGCAAAAAGAGTTCGGTAGGGACATCTCCTACCCTTTCACGGTGAAATTCAGCATCCCAGACTAACCAGGGACGTCCTCCGAAATCCAAAGCCACGCTGCACAGACAATCGTCCATAGGCAGGCAATAGCCGTAACGTTCAATGCCTCGCTTATCACCAAGGGCCTTCAGAATGGCTTCTCCCAACGCAATCGCCGTATCTTCCACGGTATGATGCTCATCAACATCCAAATCACCTTTCGTGTGAATGGTCAGGTCAATACCGGCATGTTTTCCAATCTGGTCAAGCATATGATTGAAAAAACCAAGGCCTGTTTCAATATCCGTATGCCCGTTACCATCAAGATTCAAATCAATCAAGATGTCGGTTTCACGCGTTTTGCGGGTGATAACAGCCCTTCGTTCACCAGCAACCAGAAAGGTACATATAGCATCCCAACTGTCTGAAATAAAGGCACAGTATGATTCTAGCCCAGCTATTTTAACCATGCTGGTTATTTCAGAATCAGGTTTTTGCAATAAAATGGCTTTACAACCTAGGTTCTTTGCCAACTCGACGTCAGTCATTCTATCACCAATAACGAAAGAGCCTGACAAATCGTATTCCTCCGAAAAATAGGCTTTCAGCATACCTGTACGAGGTTTTCTGGTTGGAGCATTGTCTTGCGGCATGGAACGGTCTATATGGATGGCATCAAAAACAACACCTTCATTTTCGAATGCTTTCAGCACTTTGTTTTGAACAAGCCAGAAATTTTCTTCGGGAAAGGACTCAGTTCCCATGCCATCCTGATTGGAAACCATAGCAAACATGAAATCCAACTTAGTGCGAATCGTATACAAATTCCGGAACACCTGGGGGTAAAATTCCAGTTCTTCGAGACTGTCAACCTGATAGGTCACAGGGGGTTCCAATATCAATGTACCATCCCTGTCAATAAAAAGAACACGTTTTTTGGTTTGCATCAGGCTAATTGATTAGAAG
>JAUZOU010000337.1 GCA_030706285.1 Bacteroidota bacterium | reverse complement strand
CTTTCACCTGAAGGAGACCTTATACACAATTACTGAAAACGATCAGAGAGATCAAGAGGCTTGTCAATTTGCCTACGTGGATCCTAAAAACCGGACGGTGCAGCTTGAAATGGAGCAGGTCTGTACCAAGCACCTGAAAGCGGTGGAAGCCTGGCTATCACCTGAAGCTGAAAGCATTAATCTGACGGAAGGTGAATTTCCGGCAGAAGCGACGGTCATCATACCGGTGCGTAATCGATGCAAAACCATCGGAGATGCCATCGATTCCGTTTTGAATCAGGAAACGACCTTTCCATTCAACCTGATTGTGATAGACAACCATTCTACTGACGGAACGACCGGCATTATCCGCGAAAAAGCGACCAAAGACAGCCGGATCATTCATCTGATACCTGACCGGAAAGACCTTGGCATCGGCGGATGCTGGAACGAGGGCATTCAGCACCCTTTATGCGGACGGTTTGCCATCCAGCTTGACAGCGACGATGTGTACAGCAGCCATCAGACGTTGGCCAAAATTGTCAGTGAATTTTATGCTCAACAATGTGCCATGCTGGTTGGCAGTTACAGAATGTGTAACTTTAATCTGGACACCATTCCGCCAGGCATCATCGACCATAAAGAATGGACGCCTGAAAACGGAAAGAACAATGCGCTTCGAATCAATGGATTGGGAGCACCAAGAGCTTTCTTTACACCAGTGCTGCGTGCTATCAAAGTCCCGAATACCAGCTATGGAGAAGATTATGCCCTTGGCCTGCAGATTTCCAGACGTTGGAAAATTGGTCGCATCTTCGAAGTCCTGTATTTGTGCAGACGTTGGGAAGAAAACTCTGACGCCTCCATCGACCTGATCAAATTAAATACGTTCAATCAGTACAAAGATGCCTTACGCACAATAGAACTGGCTGCACGTCAACAACTGAATAAAGCGGGCCATCGTTGACCCAGAAAGACAGAGGCGCGAAGTCCATACACAGCTCAAATAAAAGGGACTGCAAAACGCATCATAAGCACAACAAAAATATGGTTACCTATAACTGAAAAAATACGTTCAGATGAAAAATTTTAGCTTTTGTAATCCCGTCAAAATCATATTCGGGAGTGACACCATCAGTCAAATTGCACAGGAAATACCTGCAGATGCAAGGATTCTGCTGATTTACGGAGGCGGAAGCATCAAACGGAACGGAGTCTATGATCAATTGGCAGAGGCATTGAAAGGCAGAACCTGGTTTGAATTTTCAGGTATCGGAGCCAATCCTGACTATGAGACCTGTTTAGATGCGATCAAGCTTATTAAGGATGAGCGCATTGACTTTTTACTGGCGGCAGGAGGAGGTTCTGTCATTGATGCCACCAAATTCATCGCTTTGGGATATTATGCAACAGGCGATCCCTGGGAAATCCTGTCAACGCATGCCTCTCCGGATAAAGCACTACCTTTTGGAACCATTCTGACACTACCGGCTACAGGCTCTGAGATGAACGCCAATTCGGTTATTACTCGAAAATCGACACAAGAAAAACTGTCTTTCAATTCACCCCTGGTTTTTCCGAAATTCTCAGTGCTTGATCCGAAAACCACCTATACCCTCCCAGCCCGTCAAATCGCCAACGGTGTCGTTGACACGTTTGTTCATACGACAGAACAATATCTGACCTATCCGGCCGGTGGTGCCCTTCAGGATTATTTTGCCGAAAGCATCATCAAAGTGCTGCTCAAATACGGAGAACAAGCCTTGAAGGCACCGGAGAACTATGACGTCCGGGCCAATCTGATGTGGGCTTCCACCTGGGGACTGAACGGCTGGATTGCCCAAGGTGTGCCGGAAGACTGGGCCACTCATGCTATCGGCCATGAGCTGACCGCTTTTTACGGACTGGATCACGCCCAAACTTTGGCAATCGTTCTTCCTGGCTTGCTGGAAGTGCTTATAAAAGATAAATCGGAAAAACTAGTTCAACTGGGAGAAAGGGCCTTCAATATTTCCGAAGGCAGTCTGGAAGACAGAGCGTTGGCGACTATTCAGGCAATTGACGCCTTCTTCAAACGCATTGGCGTCAATACCCATTTGTCTGACTACGGCTTAGGGGAAAAGGCCATTGATAGAATAGTGGAACGGTTCAGAGAACGCGGCTGGATACTTGGAGAACGTCAGAACATCACCCCGGAAGTCGTGGAACAGATCCTTAAGAAACGGCTTTAAGCATGGATGATCACAAACAACTTTTTCAGCGCCAGATGGTTGCCTGGCCAATGGCTGCTGGTAATTACCAGGCATTGAACAGTATCTTGTCAAAAGATTTTATACTGGACGGTCTGCGCATTCGGTTACAATATAATCCAGCCCGGCTTGTTTCGTCAGCAGCCAATGTGTCGGCTTCTGCCATTCAGAAAAGGCCCTGTTTTCTGTGTGCCGGTAATCGTCCTGCTGAACAGGAATGTCTGAAGGTCCCGGCATCAGCCGATTTTGAACTTTTAGTCAATCCGTTTCCTGTATTTCCAACTCATTATACCATTCCGGCTATTCAACATCAGCCTCAACAGATTCGCGGACACATCGCCGAGTTTCTCCGGTTTTCTCATGATATGAACGATTGTGTCGTTTTTTATAACGGACCTCGTTGCGGAGCCTCCGCCCCCGACCACCTCCATTTCCAGGCTGGAAGCAAGGGGCTAATGCCGGCAGAAACTGATTTCCGGACATGGAAAGAGGCTCGGACAACGCCGTTGGTTCGTTTGGATGGGGGCCGGATCAGCCAATTGAATGGATTCCTGCGAGCTGGCTGGCTTCTGGAAGGAACGAACGAGCGTACGCTGGCCAGGCTGGTCGAAAATGTGATCAATGTGCTGGCAATGACCCAGGCAACAGTTGACGAAGAACCGATGATCAACCTGCTCAGCTGGATGGAAAACGAGGAATGGAAAATGTTGCTTTTCCCGCGAAAGGCTCACCGGCCAACTTGTTATTTCAATACAGGGAACACTAGATTCCTCATCAGCCCTGCATCCGTTGAAATGGGCGGTTTGATGGTAGCTGCCCGTCTGCAGGATTTTGAACGAATGACAGAAACGGATATCCGTCAGATTTACGCGGATGTTTCACTCTCCGATGACGTTGTCAACGCCTGCTCTACCCTTCTGTTGACCAAACCGGACATGCAACCATCCCTTTGAACGAATATATAGTCTGTATCTCCACAGAAACAAGCACATTAAACATGCAACCCAATCAAACCAGCCCACTACCAACCTGGGATACGAACAATAAACCTTATTCAAACGAGCCGGTTCTTGAAGTTGGCATTGTGTCCGGCATCGAACTGAACTTTCATTTCAGAACACCCTACCGGTTGATCAATCCGTCAGAGACAACATCACCCTCAGGCGGACAGTTGTTTGAAGGCACCTATACTGCCAGCTATCAGGATGGACACATTGAGTTTGAAGGACATCGGTATGATACACTCGTTTTTGAACCTGTTCAACAGCAAAAAGCCTCATTCGAACTGTTTGATGTACGCATCGGCATCCATTTTCATTGGGAACGGACTGAAAAGCAAATATTCGAAGGCAGCCTGACCTGTATTGTAGAGGGGGCTATCATAACAGCCATCAACCGGATACCGCTTGAATCTTACCTGACCAGTGTCATTTCATCGGAAATGAGTGCCAATGCCTCGGTTGAACTGTTGAAAGCTCATGCCGTCATCTCAAGAAGCTGGCTATTGTCACAGCTACAGCAAAAAGGGAAAGCCAGGAAAGT
>JAUZOU010000336.1 GCA_030706285.1 Bacteroidota bacterium | reverse complement strand
GCAATTGTCAGCTACTGTTGCACCGTATTTTGCTTTAACGATGCTACGAATGTAAGCATGGATTTCCTGAGCTTGTTCTGCCGTAGCCGTTTTGCCGGTACCGATGGCCCAAACCGGTTCGTAAGCCAGAATGATTTTACCAAAATCTTCAGCACTCAAATCAAACAGGGATTCCTTGACTTGCTTTTCTACCACTTCAAATTGTTTGCCGGCTTCGCGCTCCTCCAGTACTTCACCGATGCAGAAAATCGGTTTCAGTCCGTTTTCCAGCGCTAAACCAACCTTTGTTTTTAGCATCTCGTTGGTTTCACCGTAATAGGCACGACGTTCAGAATGACCAAGAATGACGTACTGAGCGCCGGTCGATTTTACCATAGCGGCCGACACTTCACCGGTATAGGCACCTGAAACATGGTCCGCGCAGTTTTCAGCAGCGACCCCAAGTTTTGCGGAATCAACGAAGTTGCAAACAGAAGCCAGATGAATGAACGGGGTACCGATAATAACGTCACAATTGACGGTTTTCTTGGACAAGCGGTCATTCAACTCAGTGGCCAAGGCAATGCCTTCCTGCAGGGTTTTGTTCATTTTCCAGTTACCTGCTACAATGTTCTTTCTCATTTGTAATGTATTAAAATTAAACTTGTTTTGTATCCGATTTTTTTAAAAGCGATTGCCTCTTCCGTGCCAACCGGCTTGTTCGCAACTGATAAAGAAGCAACAACGGCAAGGCAAAGCAAAGTATGGTCAAACCGGCAATCCTGAAGGGGCTGACGTTGCGTTTCCGACCAATATTCAATTCATTCAGCGGCTTTTTAACAACCGTAAAATCAGGAATATCCTTCTGCGCCCATTTCCGGTAGACCACTCCATGTTTCAGCAAGACCAGACCGGGATTTGAACGGATCATCGTTGTCAGCAATTTATCATCCGCCGAACAAAAGCCAATGTCCGTATCGTTTTCATACAGCCATTCTTCAATGGCCGTTGTATCAGAACTTGTCAGCCCATAAAACCCGTAATGATGAGACCTGGCATAGGTATAAGCATTAACGGTTCTGTCCGTATGTTCACTATCCGAAGTTTCCAGATCTTGAGAAACAAACAAAAACACATAGGAGGTATCTTTCAACACACGTTCAGTGATATCTCCCAACATAGGATGCTGGATACTGAATGGCTGGATGACAGGTTTCACCCCTTCACGCACCAGTCGCTGCCTGCGATCTACATAATTCCATCCGGAGCCGCTGACAGGCAAACTATCTTCCGTAAATACCGCCTGTTTGCCATCCTTCTCATATACAAACTGGTAAGTAAAGGAGTCTCTGGCAGCAGCCGGCGGAACATGTGTCAACGCATAAATATCATTACCTGTCTTGAAAGGCATAAAGTCAATCAGTGGAAGATGCCTTTCACAATGATACATCAGCATTGCCAGAAAAAGCAGGCACCAGCAAGTAGCCCAGCGACTCGTGTGCCTGCCGTAAAAGATAGTGACATACGAGCTGTATCTAAGGTAAAGAAACGCCAGCACAAGCAAAACGACATTCTTGCTAAATGTTTGCCAATTGGTCAGTTTAATGGCTTCTCCAAAGCACCCACAATCAGAAACGGGATGGTAAATAGCCAGGTACAGGGTAAACGGAGTCATCACCAGCATGAACAAAAAAATCAGCCAGCCGGTTGTTTTTTTCCAGATGCCCAACAGAGCCCAGGCGCCCAACAAAAATTCAGCCATTGCCTGGCTCATCGCCAAAAGCCCTATCAAGAAGTGCGGTATGGTCAAACCAAAAGCCAGCAGGTAATCGCCGACTTTTATGGTTGAGCCGACCGGATCGATCGCCTTGACAAAACCTGAAAATAAGAAGGTGACACCCAAAAGAATCTGAGCGATCAATACACTTATTTTCAAAAATTTATTCATTCAGAACATGAAATCATTTATCAAATTCAAGCCGGATCAATGCAAAAATGGCGTAATTGATCATATCGAGGTAATTGGCATCAATGCCTTCCGAAACAAGCGTTTCCCCGGAGAGATCTTCGATTTGCTTGGTTCTATGCAGTTTCATCAGAATCAAGTCCGTATAAGATTCTATGCGCATGCTTCGCCAGGCCTCATCATAATCATGATTCTTATCCAGCATCAACGATTTGGCATTTGCGATCTTTTCATCGTATTGTTGGAGCGCTTCTTCTGGCGTCATATCCAAATTTTCGGCATAACCACGTTCCAGCTGAATCAAAGCAATGGCTCCATAATTGACTATACCGATGTATTCAGGACGAATGCCTTCGTGTACTTTGGAATTACCTTTGACTTCAAGGCTTCGAATACGATTGGCTTTTATAAAGATCTGATCGGTAACAGATTCCGGTCGAAGAATCCGCCACGCGGCGCCATAGTCGTGTAATTTCTTAGAAAATAAGGATCTGCATTGAGCTATAACTGCATCAAATTGCATGCTGGTATCGGCCATAAACCATTAATTTGCTTGTTCTGGCCACAAAAGTAACAAAAAACAGATGGAATATCAAGACAACCTCAACCGTTGTCCGGGCATAAGTTTAGCTGTCGATCTGATGTTGTTGAGCCTGCAAAGTGCGGCAAGGCTGATGTGGTTTCTTGATGCGATGCCTCCAAGGTTATCTCCTTTCTGAACGGTATAAAAAGCCAGGTTGGAAAACCGGTTGGCGGCGCCTGTATAGCCAGAATGATTCCCGGCATAACTCATCCGTTCCTCAAAGGTCCTGTCCTTGACTACATAATATTTGTTTCTCAAAGGCATGTAATCAGTAAAGCTGAACAGCTTCGCAGGATTGATAGGATTTCCCATTAAACGGACTTCAAAATGCAGGTGCGGACCGGTTGAATGGCCTGTACTTCCGCCAAGAGCAATCGCCTGTCCGGCTCTGACTTCCTGGTTCGGAGCCACAAGAAATTTCGATAAATGAGCATATAAGGTCTCGACGCCGTCTTTATGGCGCAATACCAGAAAATAACCATAGCCACCGCTATTATACCGGCGCACCCGGATTCTGCCCGAAAAAGCAGCATGGACGGTATCGCCGATACCCAACCTAAGGTCAATGCCATTGTGAAAGCGTCTGCCACGCGGACCAAAAGGAGAAGTAACACAGCCGAGGCAAGGAGGATAATAACCACGGCAATCAATAACAAGACTATCTTTTAATTTTCCAAAATTGACACTGTAAGGATCGACTTTCGTCGAACTCCAGTTTTCATAGAGTCCTTCGTACAAGTCACCTTGTTCTGACTCTTCATCTTTTAACTCTTGCATGATGACGGAATCCAGCAACGCATGACGTCTGCCATACAAAATATTTGCCGCATACCTGTCCTGCGCAAATATTGTCAATGTGTTTAACAGTAGTATCAGCGTTGTAAGGAATCGGAATTTCATTCTTGAGGACTTGATGGATTAATAAAAAACAGGGCTCTTTCCTGACCCTGATTTTCAAATGTAAGAATAATTTTTGAATGAGCAAGTCCCCTTTAGCTTTTTTTTCAATTCGTTAACTGATAACACCCCAATTAATTGGCTGCGAAAAGCGCTTTTTCAACTGGATTTTCATCACTCGATTTTCCTCCGAAGAAAGCTCCGAATCAACCTCCAGAAGACTTCTCGCCAAGTTCCTGACGAACTCGGTCAACTGGACATCCCGGCTAAGACTCGCAATTTTCAGGTCAAATGGAATGCCACTTTGTTGAGTTCCTTCCAGATCACCGGGGCCCCGTAATTTTAAATC
>JAUZOU010000335.1 GCA_030706285.1 Bacteroidota bacterium | reverse complement strand
TTTTTCGAACTGACAACCATGATGGCATTCAATTGGTTTGCTGAAGAGCATGTGGATGTAGCAGTGATTGAAGTAGGGCTTGGAGGACGCCTGGATAGTACCAATATCATTCAGCCGGTAGCCTCAGTTATTACCAATATCAGTTTTGATCATATGGCCTTGCTCGGTGATACCCTTGAAAAGATTGCCGGAGAAAAAGCTGGTATTATTAAGCCTGGTGTCCCTGTGGTTATTGGTCATGCCGTCGATGGTGTCAGAGACGTGTTCCTTGAAACGGCTGAGCGAATGAAGGCCCCTATCCATTTTGCGGAAGAAGAATTCAGGCTTCGGATGAACAGGACAGATGGCTTCGCCATTTTCAGTACATGCGAAGATAGTCTGTTGACATACAATGACATACCCTGTGCATTGAGTGGCCTATATCAAACTGAAAATATTGGTACCGTCTTGTCGCTTATTAACCTGATAAGGGCTGCCGGATTTAACCTGCCGGATGATCGTCTTACAGAAGGTTTTAAAAACGTGTTGAAAAATACGGGTCTGAGAGGCCGTTGGGAAACCCTGAGTGAACAGCCGAGAATAATCTGTGATACTGGCCATAACGAAGGCGGTATCCGCTTTGTCGTTGAGCAGCTAAAGCAACAGTCTTATGAAACACTCCACATTGTCATTGGAATGGTCAGCGATAAAGATGTCAGTGCTGTTATGAGTCTTTTACCGAAGCAGGCAGTCTATTACTTCACACGAGCTGCCATACCAAGAGCCATGCCGGAAGACAAGCTGGCTGCTATTGCAAACGGATATGGTTTAACAGGTCATACTTACCCTTCTGTTTCGGCCGCATTAGAAACGGCCAAAAAAAATTGCCGCCCAAACGATTTGATATTCGTGGGCGGCAGTAACTTTATTGTAGCCGAAGCCATCTGATGGCTATGCTTCTTCGTCTTCTTCGTCTTCTGACGGAGCAAGGGTCGTGTAGACATTTGAAACATCCTCGTCGTCTTCCAGCTTTTCAATGAGCTTGTCGAGCGTGGCACGTTGTTCGGGTTCCAACTCTTTGGTATCGTTTGGAAATCGTTCAAATTCAGCTGAAATAATTTCAAACTGATGTTCCTCGAGGTAATTCTGGATACGGGAGAAATCTTCCGGCTGGCCATAAATGACAAGTTCATTGTCGTCAAGTTCCATTTCTTCTGCCCCGTAGTCAATCATCTCAAGTTCCAATTCCTCAACGTCCAATCCTTCTTTGGGCGTTACCTTGAACACGGATTTGCGTTCAAAGATAAATGAAAGACTTCCTGTTGTACCAAGAGATCCACCGAAACGATTGAAATAACTGCGGACGTTGGCAACCGTTCTCGTTGTGTTGTCGGTCTGCGTTTCTACTAAAATAGCAATGCCAAAAGGCCCATAACCTTCATAAACCATATCCTTATAATCGCCGAAGTCTTTTGATACCGCTTTTTTTATGGCACGGTCCACGTTTTCTTTCGGCATATTGGCAGCTTTCGCATTTTGTATGAGTAACCGTAAGCGAGGATTGGAACTCGGATCAGGACCTGATTCTTTCACACAAATGGATATTTCTTTACCTATTCTCGTGAAGGTACGGGACATATTTCCCCACCGTTTCAGTTTTCTGGCTTTACGATATTCAAACGCTCTTCCCATATTTAGTTGTTATTTTCAAATTTGATGTATCAGATGCTCCCTGTCAGAAGATTAACGCAGTGTTGCACCTAGTTGTTGTTCATAATTTTTGATCAGTTTTGACATTGTCGCTTCAATCTGCTTATCTGTCAGGGTTTGTGTCATGTCTTGCAGAACGAAGCTGACCGCATACGACTTTTTGCCGGCAGGCAAGTTCTTACCTTCGTATACATCGAATAAATTGACGGACTGTAGTAACTTACGTTCGGTGGCAAATGCTATTTTCTGTATTTCTTCAAAATGGACCGAACTGTCGATTAACAAAGCAAGGTCTCTGCGCACTTCAGGAAATTTCGGTATCTCAGTGAAGCTGACCTTGACACGTTTCGTAGCGTGAAGCAAGGCTTTCCATTCAATGTCGGCGTAATAAACCGCTGTATCAATGTCAAAAGGCTTCAACAAGGAGTTTGATAGTTCCCCGAGCACAATCAGTTGTTTTCCGTTTTTAAGGGAATACGATAAAGAATGGCTGAAAATCTCATCATTACCTTCAGCTATTTGTAATTGGTTTCTGTTGATTACCAAACGGTTGAGTATGTTTTCAATACAGGCTTTCAAATCGAAAACGGTTACTTTTTCCTGTGTTCTTGTCCAATTTTGTTCATTTTTAAAACCGGTCATCCAAATGCCAAGGTGCATTTCTTCGGTAAAACCGGCAAGAACGTCTTCCTGATTTCTGGCTGAAGCGTCATAATGGTAGCAATTGCCGAATTCATAGAATTTCAGATCCGGTTTGCGTCTGTTCCTGTTATGAGCAATGCTTTCAAGTCCTCCAAACAACAATGACTGACGCATGACACTCAAATCAGCGCTCAATGGATTCATCAGTTTGACACAGGCTTCAGCCGGCATTATCTTACTATCTTTGTAATAGGCTGACGAACTCAGTGAATTGTTCAGGATTTCGTTAAACCCGATCGCTGTAAGCTGCTCTGATACAAGATTCTGCAGTTTGTGACTATCTGGCTTTACCGTCGGAGAAATCGTAGAACGTATGGTTTCGTTGAATTCGATTTTATTGTATCCGTAAATACGCAGGATGTCTTCAATGACATCAACATCACGCTGTACGTCTACCCGGTAAGGCGGAACGACCAAATTCAGGATCCCTTCTTTCTCTGAAGTGAGCTTGATTTCCAACGCATTTAAGATGGATTTGACGGTTTCAGGCTCGATGACTTTTCCGATCAGACGATTCACTTTATCGTAGCTCAGCGAGACCTTGAATCCTTCAACAGGAACCGGATAATAATCGATGATGTCCGAAGAAATGGTTCCTCCGGCCAGTTCTTTGATCATTAAGGCTGCATGTTTCAAAATATACAACGTATTGTTAGGATCGACGCCACGTTCGAACCGGAAGGATGAATCCGTATTCAATCCATATCTGCGGGCTGTTTTGCGAATCCAAACCGGATGGAAACAGGCTGATTCCAGAAAGACCTTGGTCGTAGTTTCAGTTACGCCTGAATCAAGTCCTCCGAATACACCGGCCATACACATCGGTTCCTTGTCGTTGCAGATCATCAGATCGGCAGCATCAAGGGTGCGTTCTACTCCATCGAGGGTTGTAAACTTCGTACCTGCTTCAACCGTTTTTACGTGGATGGTATCTCCGGTAATTTTTGAGCCGTCAAAAGCATGCATCGGATGGCCCGTTTCATGAAGGATATAATTTGTTACATCCACCACATTATTGATGGGACGCAAGCCGATCAATCTCAATCTATCTTGCAGCCATTTGGGCGATTCTCCGACATGAATACCTGAAATTGTCACACCCGAATAACGAATGCAGGCTTCAGGCGTTTCGACAGAGACCCGGACCGGATAGGACCGATTGTCTATCTGAAACGCATCGACAGATGGCTTTTTTAATTGAATGCCAGGATTGGTTTGTTTGAGGCTGGCAGCCAGGTCTCTTGCTACACCATAATGCGAAAAAGCATCTGCTCTGTTTGGTGTAATGTCGACTTCCAGCACATACTCTTTTTTGACATCGTAATAATCTTTGGCAAGGGTACCGACTTTTGCTGTTTCAGGTAGTTCGATAATGCCTTCGTGGTTGGTACCGATTCCAA
>JAUZOU010000334.1 GCA_030706285.1 Bacteroidota bacterium | reverse complement strand
GGCAGTTTTGAGGTGGCAATGGATGATGGTCATTTTCGTCAGACTGTTACCCTGAACCGTCCGTTTCAGGGATTATACGTACCGCCTGGCATCTGGTGCCGGGAACAGGCTTTTTCTTCGGGCTCCGTCTGTCTGGTCCTGACCTCTGACTATTTTGACGAAAATGATTACATCAGAGATTACAACGACTACCTGGCCTATGTGGGTGTCCGGACGGATATCGGACTCTCTTCAGGGTATGCGGCTGGGACAACGTCAACCGGAGCAACAACCGTCCTGGCGGGAACCGGAGCCAACCCGCTTGTTGAATTTTATGACCTCAGGCGCATCACCGAACGGCACCGGGCCGATATTGACCAGGCCGTATCTCGCGTCATCGATTCCGGCTGGTTTTTGCTCGGGAAGGAAGTGTCCGGCTTCGAGCAACATTACGCCGGTTTTATCGGAACCAGCCATTGCGTTGGTGTCGGCAACGGGCTTGATGCGCTCAGACTCATTTTCCGTGCGTATAAGGAGATGCAGGTGCTGCACGACGGCGACGAAGTCATTGTTCCGGCCAATACTTACATTGCCAGCATCCTGGCCGTCACGGAAAACAACCTGACTCCTGTGCTCGTGGAGCCAGACCGGCAGACGCTGCAGCTGGACGACAGTCTGATCGAACAGGCCATTACCCCTCGTACCAAGGCCATCCTGCTGGTCCACCTGTATGGCCGGAATGCCTATACCGCACGCATCGGAGGCATCTGCCAACAGCATCACCTCAAACTTATCGAAGACAACGCTCAGGCTGCAGGCTGCTGCTATACTGATTTTTCCGACGGACGTCCGGCCTATCGGCGTACTGGCTCGCTGGGGGATGCCGCCGGGCATAGCTTTTACCCGACCAAAAACTTGGGTGCCCTGGGCGATGGGGGAGCCGTGACCACCAACGATCCGGAATTGGCCGGCCTGATCCGCTCGCTGGCTAACTACGGTTCTAGTAAAAAATACGTCTTTCCCTATCAGGGCCTAAATAGTCGGCTTGACGAGCTTCATGCCGCGGTACTCGATGCCAAGTTACCATTTCTGGATGCCGAAAATGACCGTCGGTGCGAAGTGGCCAGGTATTATTGTGAACACCTGCACCATCCGGCCATAGAAATACCCGGTTTGACCAGTCAGCTGGATCCAACCACCCAAACGACCAGTCAGCCGGTTACTGCCGCCCGACAGTCCGGCCAATCGTCCGACCCGGCAACGCAGCCCTTTGTCGCAAGTCTGTCAGATAGAGCCAATAGTTATCACTTGTTCCCCATTCTGACACCTCACCGCGATGCCCTTCAACAGTATCTCCTGGAAAACGGCGTACAGACCCAGATCCATTACCCCGTTCCACCTCATAAACAGGCTTGTTTCAAAGCCTGGAACGATCGTTCGTTCCCCATTACGGAAGAAATCCATGCCCTGGAGCTCAGTTTGCCTATGAGTCCGCTCCTGACAGAGGCGGAACTGCAACAGGTCGTCGGTTTGCTGAATAACTGGAAAGACTAAAGTGCGTCATTGATTGGCTTTTTCTTAAAAAAAAATTTAACTTTACGTCCATTATTCAAATGCCCCCAAGAACATGACCGAACTGCCTATTTTACCTAAGGCTCCAGCCCCCGAATCTCGTTGGTATGCCGTCTACACAGCTCCACGGGCCGAAAAGAAGGTGAGCGAACGCTTTACCGTAACCGGCATTGAACATTACCTGCCGCTTCAGAAAGTTAAACGCCAGTGGAGCGACCGTATCAAAGAAGTCATCGAACCCGTCGTGCATGGATACATTTTTGTGCACGTCATACCGGCCGACTTCAGGCGCGTACTCAACACCTACGGGGCCATCCAGTTTGTCAAGGAATTTTATAAACCGGTGCCTATTCCCGACAACCAAATAGCTCGGCTGAAGTTTATGGTTGATTTTTCCGACGAACCGGTTGAATTTATGCGTGAAGAACTATCGCCCGGAGAAATCGTTTCCATCAGCCGCGGCCCGCTGCAAGGCCTAATGGGCGAGCTTATCGAAGTTAAAGGCAAACACAAAGTCGTGGTCCGCATCGAAAAATTCGGCTGTGCCCTCACCACCATCCCGCTTTCGAGCATCAGCAAAGTCTAAAAGCACCATTTAATCGGATGAATCATTTTTTTGTTGTATATTGCGCCGGTTTTTTGAGCAACAAAATGACTCACAAAAAACCTTCAGAAATAGGATGTATGGTCTTTAACTGAGTTGCAAGCATCAGAAAAGCATGACCGTCGACTTTTCAGAGTGGGACTGACGAACATTGTCATGAAATAACCATTTTTGTTCAGTTTTTCTTACTCTTTCAACAGAACTGCATTAATTACTATCAATATGCTAAATAATAAATCCGTATTAATTACCGGTGGAACCGGGACGCTAGGAAAAGCGCTGACAAAAACAATCTTTGAAAGATGGCCGAATATCAAACGACTGGTCATCTTTTCGCGTGACGAGCAGAAACAATATCAGATGGATCAAGAGTATCCGCATGCCAAATATCCCCAGATCAGATTTTTTATTGGTGATGTGAGAGATGAAGAACGGTTGGTCCGTGCGCTAAGCGGAATTGATTATGTGATTCATGCAGCGGCCATGAAGCATGTTCCCATTGCCGAATACAATCCGACCGAATGTGTCAAGACCAACATCGGAGGCGCGCAAAATGTCATCGAAGCTTGCCTGAAGACTAATGTGAAAGGTGTCGTCGCCTTATCGACCGATAAAGCCTGTGCTCCGATAAACCTGTATGGGGCGACCAAACTGGCGTCAGATAAATTATTTGTCGCAGCCAACAACTTTAAAGGCTCCAACCCGATCTTTTTCTCCGTTGTCAGGTATGGCAATGTCATGGGCTCCAATGGATCGGTCATTCCTTTTTTTATCAAGAAACGAAAAGAAGGCGTGATCCCGATTACCGAGCCTCACATGACCCGTTTCAATATTTCTGTCCAGGAAGGTGTCAATATGGTGCTTTATGCCCTTGAACATGCTTTGGGGGGGGAAATCTTCGTTCCCAGGATCCCGTCTTACCACATCCAGGACCTGGCAACGGCTATTGCGCCCAATTGCGAACAACGCATCATTGGCATTCGTCCCGGCGAAAAAGTGCATGAAGAGATGATTACGCGGTCGGATGCCTTCAATACCTATGACGTCGGAAAGTACTATGTTATATTACCGCAAGCCCAAAATTGGGATCTGAATGAGTATATCAGCCATTTCAATGCCGTCAAAGTACCGGAAGGGTTCCATTATAGTTCAGACAACAATACCCAGTGGGAGACTGTCGAGTCATTGCGTAACCGGATCAAACAGGAGATCGATCCAACCTTCGATCCCTTCGGTGAATGAAATGCTTTGAAATGATTTGTCTGTCCATTAGAAAACAAATTGCACATGAAGAAAATACCATACGGCCGTCAGAACATCACTGACGAAGACATCCAGGCTGTTGTAGAGACGCTCAAATCAGACAACCTGACCCAGGGACCGAAAATTAAGGAATTTGAAGAAGCTTTTGCCCGGTACATCGGTTGCAAGTATGCAGTCGCTGTTTCGAACGGGACGGCGGCCCTGCATATATCGGCCATGACCATGAAGGTGAAGCCCGGAGACAAAGTCATAACGACGCCGATTACCTTCGTAGCATCGGCCAACTGCGTCAGATATTGCGGAGGGGAGGTCGTTTTTGCCGACATCGATCCGAAAACGTATCTGCTAGACGTCAATTCCGTCCGGAAATTGCTGGAG
>JAUZOU010000333.1 GCA_030706285.1 Bacteroidota bacterium | reverse complement strand
CCTGAATGTCATGGATACTTTATCATTGGTACGCCCATACAGACTCTCTATCTTTCCGGAATCCAAATCAAGCTTGTACTCTCCTCCAAATTCCCATTTTGCAATCAGGTTATACCGTCGAAGAAACGTCGTATCTTTGTCTATTTTGAATGGCACACGAATCCATGTTGTATCTTTTGTCTTATACAAATGCCATGGATCCCCGTAAGTAGTACGGACAGGCGCCTCCCATTCAATCACAGGAACGGCATTGACATCCAGTTTAGCCGGTAAATTGATCCTGGCATCCAGGTGGACGACAGGAATGGACTTATTGGCGTCATCTTTTTTTGACTTTTTGGCATTCGGGCTTTTTGCAGCAAGATGTTGAGTTCTTGAAATGAGCTTCAAGGTATCGGTTCTTGGTGACAGCAGATTGGCCGAATCGGTTTTCAGATAATCCAGCTGAATGAGCAACGTGTCCATTTTAATCACCGACGAATCGGTAATCCAGTATCTCAATGAGTCTCTTGAAGGATTGACTTCAGAAATGAACCAATTTTGTGCGTTGCTGTTCAGCAATGTCAGTTTTGGAAGCGTCTTCGATTTATAACCGAAGGTGAGCCCGATTTGCTCACGTGAAGGGCGTTCACGTTTGGCGAGGTATTGCCGGCCAAAGTCCTCTGTAAAATACCGCAACAAGACATTATCAGGCTTAAAGCAAGTAATTTTCCGCATGATAATGGTATCAACGGTCACCGTATCTTTCCAAATGGTATCCGGCCGTTGGCAAGGCTCCGTCCATGGTGCCACGATAGAATCATAAAAAGCGATCGGTTCTCCCGGTTGGTCAAACAAATAATCTCTGTTTTTATCACCTAAGGCAAATACGCGGAATGGTTTTTTGGGCAAGCCTTTGATCGAAAAAAATCCATTCTGGTTCGTTTTTGAAATACGTGTCAGGGCTTTTGTAGTGAAAGCGCTGTCATTCAAGTCTTCATGCACGCCGACAATCACCCCGCTGATTGGGTTCAGATTTGAAGCATCAAGCAAGACACCGCTGATCCTGAACGAATCAACCACAGCACCGGTCGAAAAAGAAAACGCATAATCTCCAAACTTGTTTTTTTCGTTATAATCAACAATGGCATCCGTAAAATCGATGGTGTAGGTCGTTTCATCCTTAAGGCTATCCTCAAACAACACAGAAATTTTATTGGCAATGGCCTTCGTTATCGGAGGAATTTTCTGAGGTGGAGAAATTATGACTTTCTGTGCGGGATTATCCAATGAAACCAGTTCATCGAAATAAAGGGTAACCCTTTTTTTTGAATAATTTGTCTGGTTTTCTTGCGGCTCTGTTTTAAGCAACGTTGGAGGTGTTACATCCTTAGGCCCTCCACCAGGTGTTCCGGTGTTGGCACAGGCACATGTCAGCAAAAGTGCGGAAATCAGCGATATGGAGTACAGTATCTTCATAGGCGGCATTTGTTCCCTTTTGAAACAGTTACATCGTTCATATTTGTGCAAATGTACGAGTATTTTAAGTACCATTTGGCCCTTCCTTACCCTTTTTTAACACATTGTCACGATTCAGGTAAAACCCTGGCTGAAATTTTATGTATCTTTGGCCTAAAATCAATACTAAGATGAAAATTGCCTTGGTCGGATACGGCAAAATGGGCCATGAAATCGAACGGATTGCCGTTCAACGTGGACACACCATCGTCAGTACCGTTGACATTAACAATCCGGAAGCATTTGACTCCGCAGCCTTCAAATCGGCGGATGTAGCCATTGAGTTTTCACGTCCGGACGCAGCCATGGCCAATTACCAAAGATGCTTCGCTGCCGGACTGCCCGTCGTTTCCGGAACAACTGGCTGGCTCGACCGGCTGGACAACATCAAGGAAGCATGTGCTAATGGACAAACGTTTTTCTATGCATCCAACTTCAGTCTTGGTGTCAATATCTTCTTTGCCATCAACAAAAGATTGGCAGACATGATGAACGCGTTCACGGACTATAATGTTTCGATGAAAGAAATCCACCACATTCATAAAAAAGATGCACCTTCAGGTACTGCCATCACCTTGGCCGAAGACATTTTATCACGCCTTGACCGGAAAAAATCATGGGTACTTGGGACGGAAAATAAGCCCGATGAAATTGGAATCGCGTGCGAAAGAACAGGAGAAGTGCCAGGATTTCACGAAATCTCCTACGATTCAGCGGTCGACACCATCACTATTTCTCACAATGCAACATCAAGAGCTGGTTTTGCCTTAGGCGCTGTTCTGGCAGCTGAATTTACCGTCGGCAAGAAAGGTTTCCTGGGCATGAAAGATATGCTTGGCTTTTAACTTATTATAAAACATATTCGTCTGAAAATGAGTTCATCTACTGATAACAAAGGAAAAACGACAAGCGCTTCCCGTTTTAAGGCGCCACGTGCTAAATGGATCCGCTTTGCAATTTGGGGGACCATTACCATCCTCTTTGCAGTGTGGACGGCCAGTGGCTGGTGGTTACTGGCACTGCCATTCTTTTTTGACCTGTTTATAAGCCGTGCCCTACCCTGGGGCTTCTGGAAAAAATTCAAGAACAATACGTTACGAAGCATCTTCGATTGGGCCGATGCCATTATTTTCGCATTGGTTGCCGTGTACATCATTAATATCTACCTGTTTCAGAATTACCAAATCCCTTCTTCATCACTGGAGAAATCCTTACTGGTCGGCGATTTTTTATTTGTCAGCAAAGTAAGCTACGGACCACGCGTACCGAATACGCCCATCTCATTTCCGCTTGCCCAGCATACGATCCCCATACTGAATTGTAAATCTTATTTAGACAAGCCACACTGGGATTACAAACGAGTCAAGGGATTCGGCAATGTGAAGCGCAACGACATCGTCGTTTTCAATTTCCCTGCCGGTGACTCTGTCCCTCTCAAAATGGACAATCCTGATCTTTACAGCATTTGCTATATCATTGCAAAAGAAAATGGCGTTTCTGAAGCAATCGCCGACCAATATGTCCGCAGTAATCCCGCTCAGTTCGGGCAAGTGGTTTACCGCCCGGTTGACAAACGTGAAAATTACGTCAAACGCTGTGTCGGTTTACCTGGAGAGACCCTTCAAATCATAAACAACCAGTTGTACATCAATGGAAAACCGGTTAAGGATGCTCCTGGCGTTCAGTACAACTACTATGTACAAACCAAAGGTTCTTATATCTCAGACAGGCAATTCAGGGAGTGGAACGTAAGCAAAGAAGACAGGGAGCTCATCGCCGACAACAGCATCGATGCCCAGTATATACCCTTTAAGAAGGATGTTAACGGCAGACTGCTTCCGGTTTACAGAATACCGCTCACCAAAGAGGCGTTGAAAGAAGTTAAAGGTAGTGGATTCATCGATCGTGTCATCCTGGAACCTGACCATCTCGGCAAGGAAAACACCGGAGGCTATACCTACCCGTTGAACGACCGTTTTGCCTGGTCACGTGACAACTTCGGCCCCCTGTGGATACCAAAGAAAGGGGTGACCATTCCGCTGACAGAAGATAATTTGATCCTGTACAAACGGGTCATCAGAAACTATGAAGATCAGCCCCTCGAAATCAGAAACGGGAAGGCTTACATCAACGGGAAGCAGGTTACTAAGTACACGTTTAAGATGGACTATTACTGGATGATGGGAGACAACCGTCACAAATCGGCAGACTCCCGTATGTGGGGATTTGTTCCTGAAGACCATATTGTCGGTAAACCGATCCTTATCTGGCTATCTCTGGATAAAGACAGAAAATTGTTCGACGGAAAGAT
>JAUZOU010000332.1 GCA_030706285.1 Bacteroidota bacterium | reverse complement strand
CTCAGACAAGTACTTGCTTTCTGAATAGAAGGACCGTTGGCTGTTGATGTCTCGTGCCGATGTTTCATCGATAAATTCGCCTTTTTTAGCATCTCCCAGCGCTCCTATTGAGCTGATGAAGCAGAAATGAGAAACACCGCATTCAATGGATGCATCAACCATGTTGGCTGTCCCCTGGATGTTGGTTCTAAGCAGCTCTTTTCGATTTTTTTTGCTGAATGAAACGATGGCAGCACAATGATAGACGGTGTCAGCTCCTTTCAATGTATCACGTAGCCCTATGAAATCCAATGTATCCCCATAAACCCATTCGACGGAATCGTACAACGGCTGGAATTCGATGCCGTAAAAATCGCAGATGAGTTTGAGCTGGCTGAATGAGGACGTTCTGCGAATCAACGCACGAACCTTGAAACCCGCCTTATGAAGATGGACAAGCAAATTGCCACCAATTAATCCGGTTCCGCCTGTCAGGAAAACAAGTTGCTGCATGGTGATCTTTGAGAATAAGGACAAAAATACGAAAAGAATGTTTACTTTTACGCCAAAATTCTACCTTTTCAAAATTGCTTCAACATGCAGGGTGATGCCCACACCTCAGTAGATAGCTCTTATCAGTCTGGTTTCTATGGGCCAGACAGCATACAATATGTTATATCGACTGATTCGGTTGCCATACCAACCATCAGTTTGACAACAGCCGATTCATTGTTGAAGCTGCCGGTTTTTGACAAATCACTTACGTGCATAACGTCGAAAAGCCCTGGACATCCAGGCATTGTGCGTCCGACCAGTACCATTTCAGAAAGTTTCTTATTCGTGCTCCTGTTGTTGGTGATCCTTATCATGAACCGCATCATCAGAAGTGGCCCCCGCTTTTTTCTGGAAATGATCAGAGGCGTCGTCAATCCGGAAGGACGCAGTTTTAATACCGAATCAGTTCTAAAACGCAGCCTGCCATTCTTCTGGATACTCAATGTCAGCATTATCACATTGGCAGCGAGGCTATTTATCGAGCAATACACCTCTGGGACGGTTCAATACGATAGCTGGTTGTTCTGGAAATTGGGCGCGTTTGTTGTGGCCTTTTGGGCCGTCAAGCAATTTCTTTCCTGGTTGATTGGCATAGTCTTTTTCGGCAGAAATGAAACTCAGCGACTTCTTATGGTGAGTCAGGTTGTTCTTACTTTTTTTTCAATGACGCTGATACCAATCCTGATACTTTGTCAGGCAGGCATCCAAATCCCAATAAACCTGGCATATGCCTGGCCAGTTGCCTTTCTGATTTTGCCAAGAATCTACTATTCATTTAAGAGTACCTATTTATTTTTGGCCAAAAAGGGAGGGTATTTATATTTGATTTTGTATCTTTGCACGCTAGAAATTTTGCCTCTTTTGCTATTTCTGAGGTGTATATTTTTAGTCTAGTAATCACAATTTTTTAAAAGCTTACAAATTGAAAATCAGGAATATACTTGTTTCTCAACCAAGGCCAACCTCAGAGAAATCTCCTTATTTTGAATTGGCTGAAAAATACGGATTAAAGATGGACTTTCGGCCGTTTATCAAAGTTGATCCGGTACCAGCAAAAGAATTCAGACAGCAGAAGATCTCAATACTCGATCATACAGCTGTTGTATTTACTGCAAGAACAGCCATCAATCATTTCTTTCGTTTATGTGAAGAGATGAGAATTACAGTGCCGGAAACCATGAAGTATTTTTGTATTTCGGAACAAGTTGCGCTGTATCTTCAGAAGTATATTGTGTTTCGAAAAAGGAAAATCTTTCATACTCAAAGTGGAAAATTGGATGAGTTGGTACAGCTCATGCAGAAACATGCTTCTGAAACATTTCTGATTCCTGTTTCGGATGTTCATAAAGAGGATTTGTTGATTAAACTGGATGAAAAGAAAATCGCTTATACAAAAGCGGTGATGTATTGTACGGTCAGCAATGATTTCCAACCTGACGAACCGTTCAATTATGATATGCTGGTTTTCTTCAGCCCTTCCGGTATCGCCTCGCTGTTAAAGAATTTTCCGAATTTTGAACAGGGTGAGATTGCCATTGCTACATTAGGGCCAACAACAGCTAAAGCTGTCAAAGATGCCGGCCTAAGGTTGGATGTAGAAGCTCCAACGCCTGAAGCTCCCTCTATTACTGCTGCACTTGATTTGTTTCTGAAAGAAAACCACAAAGCCAACAAGAAGTAAGTATTCGAATTATTCATCCTTCATACGCTGTTTTCCGGTAGAATACCTACATTTGTGAAGACAGCGTTTTTTTATGTCATCCACGATCAACCAATTTACAAAAAACGAGCGCATTTGCAGCGATACGCAAATTGACCAGCTCTTTAAACAAGGGAACGCCTTTGTGTGTTATCCTTTCCTGGTTCAGTGGATTGAAACTGGGAAAGTGCCTGATCCTTTGGTCAAAGTACTCATCAGTGTTTCAAAGAAAAAACTGCACCATGCTGTTGACAGGAACCTGGCAAAGAGGCAGACACGAGAGGCGTACAGGCAAAATAAGCACGTCCTTTATAACAGCTTGGCTGATACTGGCAGAAGTCTGAATATAGCCTTCGTTTGGTTGTCCGGCGAGCCTGTCGAGTTTAACAGGATTACACGAAAAATGTGTGAGGCATTGGATAAGATTGCCTTTCAGATAGAAAAGGTCACAACCATCTGACGATCATTTAAATGGCAAAATCAAATTTTCGTCCGGATCGTTTGTTGAAGAAAGCCGTCGAATTAGTTTTTGTCGGCCTGATCCGTTTCTATCAGTTGGCAATATCTCCGATGACTCATGCTTCGTGTCGTTATACGCCGACCTGCTCGCAATATGCCGTTGAAGCAATCCGGAAATACGGACCGGTTAAAGGAGGCTGGCTTGCCATTAAACGCATTGCCAGATGCCAACCCTGGGGCGGTCACGGATATGATCCTGTTCCGTGAAAAACGTTGCCTATGTTGATCGATATACACAGCCACAATTCTGATGTCCCTTCGTCGGTATTTTGCGTATTAAACGTCCAGCCAGACAAGCAACAGCCGTATCTGAAAGTTGGCTTACCGAAGCCAGGCTTGGGACTGAGCGTTGGTATTCATCCTTGGCATACGATGGAGTGGACGATGGAAGAAGTTTCCAAACTTGAACCGATTTTTGCTTTGCCCACTGTTCTACTAATCGGAGAAATCGGGCTGGACAAAGCCTGCAAGGTCCCTTTGGATCATCAGCTACAACTTTTCCATGCTCAGGCGGCGTTGGCCGACAAGCTGCGAAAGCCAGTCCTGCTTCATATGGTACGTTCGTTAGCTGAGGTCATGGCAGTAAAAAGGATCTATCCTCATGTACCGGCGTGGATCATTCATGGGTTCAGGGGTGGCAGACAGGAAGCCGGGCAATGTCTTTCAAACGGTTTTTATCTGTCATTCGGACAAAAATTCAAGATTGAGGGCCTCAGGGCTTGTCCTTTACAGCGAATGTTTGCCGAAACAGATGAATCAAGGCAGTTGGATACGATCTATTCTGCCATTGCCAAAGAAAAGCAAGTAACGATAGAAGAGCTGGAAGATCAATTGTACCGGAATTTTCACGAATTGTTTCCGGCATGGTTGTTGTGAGACCGATTTTCAGTTGCGCTTGATTGGTCGTAACTCCATAAACGATTCCAAAACCCTGCTAAAAATAAGTGAGGCTTCCAGAATTGGTGGGAGCCTCACTTATTTTTAGGAAAAGTTGTTCTTATCCGACGTATTTATATCCAACACCTTTGATGGTGGATATGTAATTTTCGCCGATTTTCTCACGAATCTTGCG
>JAUZOU010000331.1 GCA_030706285.1 Bacteroidota bacterium | reverse complement strand
TGAGGCCACCGGGACTGTTTCACCGATGATTTATGTCCTGCCTCAGGGATTTAACAGCTATTATGTCAACAAATACGACGGAAGCTTCGATTATATGAAGATGTTTGTCAATGAACTGGTTCCCTATATTGATAAAACGTATCGGACAATTGCGGACAGAGACCACCGGGCCGTTGTTGGCTATTCCATGGGCGGATTTGGGGCGATGGTGATTCCCTCAATGAATCCATCCGTTTTTTCCGTTTCTGTCCCGCTTAGCATGTCCTTTAGAACGGATGCCCAATATACCACGGAACCGGCTGATGGCTGGAATAAGCAGTGGGGTAGTATTTTCGGAGGCTATGGCTTACTTGGAGAGGCTCGTTTGACAGCTTATTACAAAAGTCTGTGCCCGCTTCATTTCTTTACAAAAGCAAGTGCCTCCTCGTTTTCTCGCATGCATTATTTTCTTGATTGCGGCGATGATGAAGAACAACTTTCGGTTGGAAATGACGAGTTGCATTTATTGATGCGGGATCTTGGTATTGATCATGAATACCGGGTTAGAAACGGGGCACATACGTCGGCCTACTGGAGGAGTGCGATGAAAGAAGTATTACCGTTTATCGAAAGCTGTTTCAATTCAAGAACGTATAAAAAAGAAGATACAATCAGTGTTGGGAGCTCCTATGCTGCAACGCTTGAGCAAAAGCAAACCGATGGCGTTCAAACAACCGTTTTTCTGCCGTCTGGTTATAATGCCGCGGCTTCTGCCAGTTATCCAATAGTTTATCTGGCTCATAACGGGCTGGATCTATCAAAGGAAAAGGAGGTTATGGCAATGTTGGATGCTGTGCAACAAAATGCGCCTTTTATATTGGTGTCATTTAATCAGGCGGACATGTCCGGTAAGTCCTTTAAAGACTGGGCTGTAGCTGTTGAACAACAGTATAAAACCGGTGGAAGCTCTGCCATGCGCATTGGTTTGGGTGCAGGGATGGGAGGCAAATTACTTTTTGAAGCCTCAACAAATACCGATTGTTTTTTCAAATCCGTGTATTTGTTTGATGCTGCCATCGATGACGTATCAATGAATCCCAATCCAGGCACGTTTTATTACATCGATATAACGGATCAGGGCACTCATTGTAAAGGAGCCGATTTGTTGTATCTGACTTGCCGGAATCAATCCATTTCACATGAATATCGAGTCAGAAATGGCCAGGATTCCTATCTGTCGTTCTTATCAGGATTACAATCAATAAAGACATTACTTACCTCTAATCTTAAACATTAATACTATGTTCGTTGTAAACAGTTATTTTCTGGCCGTGATATTTTGCTTTGTCACGATGCTGTGTTGGGGCTCATGGGGCAATACACAGAAGCTGGCCTCCAAGAGTTGGCGATATGAACTTTTTTATTGGGATTATATTATCGGAATGGTCTTGTTCAGTCTGTTACTGGCGTTTACCATGGGTAGCATCGGCTCGCAGGGAAGACCCTTTCTGGAGGATATCCGGCAAGCCGGTTGGAATAATATTGGAAGTGTGATTTTAGGTGGGGTCATCTTTAACGCTTCAAACATCTTATTAGCGGCTTCCGTTTCTTTGGCCGGATTGTCCGTCGCTTTTCCTTTGGGCGTGGGACTGGCCCTTGTATTAGGGGTGATTAACACTTATTTGGTAGCCCCAAAAGGCAATCCTCTCATCTTATTTTTAGGTGTGGCTCTAATTGTCATTGCCATTATCTGTAACGGAATGGCTTCCGGTAAAATGTCAACAACGAAAGACAAAGCCTTAGCCAATAAAAAAGGAATTATTCTGGCTGTTATTGCCGGCATACTGATGTCCTTTTTCTATCGCTTTGTTGCTGTGGCGATGGATCTGGAACACTTTGCAAATCCGACGGCAGGGATGATTACACCTTACACTGCCATTGTTGTTTTTTCCATAGGGGCTTTATTAAGCAACATCCTGTTTAATACCCTTGCTATGAAACATCCGTTCGTTGGTGCTCCGGTTTCCTATAACGATTATTTCAAGGGGAGTTTCCCCACCCATCTCGTTGGTGTCCTGGGTGGTTGTATCTGGTGTCTTGGGACTTCGTTCAGTTATATCGCTTCAGGACAGGCAGGTGCTGCCATTTCTTATGCTCTGGGACAAGGCGCACCGATGATTGCTGCCATCTGGGGCGTTTTTATCTGGAAGGAATTTAAAGGATCCGGCAAATCTGTCAATTGGTTGCTGGGCTTTATGTTTTGTTTCTTTATTTTAGGTTTGGCTTGTATCATCGTTTCCGGTGGTAATTGATCATTTTTATCTTACATAATTTCATTTACTAACACTTAAATTCAGTTGCTATGAAAAAAAATTTAGTTGGCTTATTGGCTGTTGTACTGATTGCAGCCGGTTTCGTTTCCTGCAATAAGGATGATGACAACAATCAAAAAGAATCGACGCTGAAAGTTCGTATTGCCACATTTGCTGATGACTGGGATACGTGGACCTATAGTTATAATACGGAAGGCCAGCTTATTAAGGTGTACCGTGATGAAACCAAACAATGGAACTTCAGGTATAATGGAGACTCTATCATCATTTCCGGTACTGACAATTATAAGATCCTTTTGGGTAAAAACGGTTATGTTGCCTCGATGGCAGATGATTGGGATGCTCGTACCTACACGTATGATGCCTTGGGGCACTTGACTCAGGTTAAGAAGAATGGAACCGTTGTTTCGAATCTAAAAATTGATGCTGGCTGCATTACTACCTGGTCAAAATGGATGATGAAGGGTACCGATACACAGAATGTCGAACACTTTAAAAACCAGACTTTTTCAACGGTTAAGAACGTAGCCAAAATCCATAACATTTATAGTGAAATGTTTGGTGGTAGTCGCTGGCTGATGGAAACAGGCATCTTTGGCATACCATCAGATTATCTCTGTGAGCAAACTGTTTGGGATTATTCAACTTCGCCTGCCGCTTTGACCTACGAATTTGATACGAATAATTGTGTTACCCATGAGATAAAAACTGGTGCCGATTATGTTGAAAATTATTATTACACCTGGACGGTTGTCAAATAACTAGGAATATCACTTCAAACTATTAATATTGCCGAGAGGGAGTCTCAAAAGTCTATTTTATAAAGCTTCCCTTCCTTTATCGAATTGAAGGAAATTTGCTCTTTATTCTAGTTGCTTTTGAACCTCCCTCTTAATTTTTGCGCGTTTAATCTTCTACAACAACTTTCTTTGCCGAAATCTTAGAAAATGCCGGATTTGGGCCCATTTATGGGCCCATTTTTTTGTATAACCTCACTTTTTTCTGCAGAAATTCCTCTTGTTCAGCCCATACACCCGTTTTTATACGCTCGTATACTGATTAGCCCCGATTCCCGGCATGGAAAGATGCCGGCATAATGTGACTTGTCCTGAATTTTGTTGACAGATATTTTACTTAAAGTCCTGATGTTGTTTCGCTTCCCTTCAGTCCGCTACCCTGATGCAAATGCTTTTCATCTTTCTGGTACGTGGCTGATACGTATCCTGTGGCAGCAGGATCTCGTCAGTAAATTGTCTGCCGGACTGCTCCATGGCGTTGTATTTTAATGCAAACGTTTGCACAAAAGACTAAAAAGTGATGAAACCGGTCTGTGCTATCCTGATTGCGGTTTTGTTCAAAGTGGTTTTAGTGGCTTTATTATCAGTATTATAGATGGTTTATGAATCTCTGCTTGTTTCAAGGCTGAAAAAATATCAAAAAATAATGCACAAACGTTTGTACATATTGGGATTATTGTCTACGTTTGCCCCGAACATACGACTGAAAAGCACACTGACAAAAAATGGC
>JAUZOU010000330.1 GCA_030706285.1 Bacteroidota bacterium | reverse complement strand
GGCCTTTACAACGGTATGATTGCTCCATTACGGAATTACCCGGTTTGTGGCGCGGTCTGGTACCAGGGCGAATCCAACACCGGCAAACCACAAGCCTATGCACCTTACATGGCGGCGCTGGTCGATTCGTGGAGAAAACAATGGGGTCGTCAGTTCCCCTTTGTGATCGTTCAACTGGCCAATTTCATGAATCACCACGATCAACCGTATGAAAGTAATTGGGCTGCCCTGAGAGAAGCCCAGCGCCTTGCGGCCAATTCAATTCCTGAAGCCGCGTTGGCTACAGCCATAGACATCGGTCTGTGGAATGATATTCACCCATTGAATAAGAAGGAACTGGGGCATAGAGTTGCTTTGCAGATGGATCGGCTGGTCTACAGAGAAAAATGCCTCGTTACTGAAGGGCCGGCTGTTGAAAAAGCCGTCCTACGAAAGGACGGAATAGTCGAGGTCTCCTTCAGAAAAAGGACATTACCGCTTCACGTCATAGGCAAAATAACCGGTATTTCACTGGCTGGAAGCGATGGCAGGTATTACTGGGCAAAAACAATCGTCCAAGGCGACAAGTTATTGGTTTCCTGTGATCAGGTCAAGGTGCCGGTCAGCATCCGGTATGCCTGGGATGATAATCCCAACCTCTGTATCTTCAACCGTCAGGGATTACCGGCCCCACCTTTTTGCCTGGCAATCTCATTCGAAAATCAGTAGCTGGCATTATGTCACCGAATTTAGTCATACATCATTAATCAACATAACCATGAAAAAAACAGTTGTTTTTATCTTTACGTTACTGCTTGCGGCCATTACATGCGCTCAGTCCTATCCGTATCAGAATCCGAAGCTGACTTCGGAAGAAAGAGCTAGGGATTTGATCGGGCGGCTGTCTCTGGAAGAAAAAGCCACCTTGCTATGTGATGAGTCAAAAGCCATTCCACGATGGGGTATTAAAAAATTCAACTGGTGGAGCGAGGCCTTGCACGGCATTGCTTATAACGACCATGTAACGGTGTTTCCCGAGCCCATCGGTATGGCGGCCTCGTTCGACGATTCATTGGTGTTCCGTGTTTTCAATGCTGTTTCGGACGAAACGCGCGCCAAATACCATGAAGCCTGCCGGCAGGGAAAGGAAAACAAACGGTATCTCAGCCTGTCTGTTTG
This sequence comes from Bacteroidota bacterium, assembly GCA_030706285.1. Classification (GTDB taxonomy): domain Bacteria; phylum Bacteroidota; class Bacteroidia; order Bacteroidales; family UBA1402; genus UBA8389. The sequence continues at coordinate 2,681 of JAUZOU010000330.1, read as the reverse complement.
GACGCCAAACATCAACATCTTTCGTGATCCTCGTTGGGGAAGAGGTCAGGAAACTTACGGAGAGGATCCTTATCTGACATCACGCATGGGCATTTCTGTGGTGAATGGACTACAGGGCCCTTCCGATGCAAGGTATAAAAAATTGCTGGCCTGTGCCAAACATTTTGCCGTCCATTCCGGCCCGGAGTGGAGTCGACATACCTTAAATGTCAACAATGCCGATCCACGTGATTTGTGGGAGACCTATCTGCCAGCTTTTAAAGCGTTGGTACAGAAAGCGGGCGTCCGCGAAATCATGTGTGCCTATCAGCGGCTGGATGATGAACCATGCTGCGGCAGCAACCGGCTATTGCAGAAAATTCTACGCGACGACTGGGGATTCAGATACCTGGTGGTTTCAGACTGCGGTGCCTTGTCAGATTTCTACACCAGTCACAAAACATCTTCAGACGCCACTCATGCTTCTTCAAAAGCCATATTGGCAGGAACAGACGTCGAGTGCGGGAACAATGTCTACAAACAACTACCTGAGGCTGTAAAAAAAGGACTTGTCAGCGAAGAGGAGATCAACCGAAACTTAATGCGTGTCTTAACCGGGCGCTTTGACCTTGGAGAAATGGATGACGATACGCTGGTACCTTGGTCGAAAATCCCGGTATCCGTTATTGATTGTCCTGAACACCAGCAACTGGCGCTGGATATGGCCAGAGAATCAATGACGTTGTTGCAGAGCAGGAATCAGGTTTTGCCTTTGTCCCGTTCTACCAAGAAAATCGCAGTGATTGGTCCCAATGCCGATGACCAATCTCTTATGTGGGGAAATTACAATGGTACTCCGTCTCATACCATCACGGTGCTGGAAGGCATACGGTCCAAGTTGCCTGCAAATAGCATTTTCTACGATAAAGGATGTGATTTGATTGAGAATTCGATCACGGTCAATGCCTTCAATGAATGTTCCATTGACGGCCAAAAGGGCATCAAAGCGACATACTGGAACAATCGCAACTTCAGTGGAAAAGCCGTCGTGACGGAACAACTCATCAATCCCATCCAATTGACCACCTTCGGACAACATGAATTTGCGACCGGTGTTCAGTTGGAAGATTTTTCCTGTACCTACGAGACTATCTACCGGCCAACCTCATCCGGTGTGATTGTATTCAAGACAGGCGCATGCGGCGTTTTCGAACTGATTGTTGACAACGATACCCTTTCAACCATTCGTAGTTGGAGGCCGACGCCCAAAAACATTCCCTATACCGTGGAAAAAGGCAAAGAATACCATATAAAAGCCAGTTTCAAACAGATCAACAACTGGACAGCCAGCCTGACCCTGAACTTTGGGAAAGAAAGACCGGTCAACTATGATGCACTCCTTGAAAAGTTGAAAGGCATTGACCTAGTCGTTTTTGCCGGCGGTATTTCCAATATGCTGGAAAGTGAAGAAATGCCGGTCAATCTACCTGGGTTCAAAGGTGGTGACCGGACTGATATCGAATTGCCCGAAGTACAGCGAAATTGCCTGAAAGCCTTAAAGCAGGCCGGAAAGAAAGTAATTTTTGTAAATTGCTCCGGTTCAGCCATGGGCTTTGTTCCAGAAACCCAAAGCTGTGATGCGATACTGCAGGCCTGGTACGGAGGCCAGTCAGGAGGCAAGGCGATTGCCGATGTCCTCTTCGGCGACTACAACCCATCCGGCAAACTTCCGGTTACCTTCTACAGGAACATCAATCAATTGCCCGATTTCGAAGACTATTCCATGAAAGGCCGTACCTATCGCTTCATGTCAGACGCGCTTTTTCCGTTTGGATTTGGACTTAGTTACACAACATTCAACATGGGTACCGCTGCATTCAGTAAAACGACAATCAAGGCTGGCGAAAGTATCCGGCTGACAGTCCCCGTCACTAATTCCGGCAAACGCACGGGGGCCGAGGTCGTCCAAGTCTATGTCCGGAAAGTAAACGATATTGAAGGGCCGTTAAAAACGCTGAGAGGATTCCAGCGTGTAGAGTTAGCCGCCGGACACACAGAAAAAGTCACTATCGATCTCCCGGCTTCTGCCTTCGAATTCTTTGACTGGAGCCAGCGGAAAATGATGGTCACTCCGGGTGAATACGAGGTGTACTACGGTAGCAGTTCCGCTCAAAACGACCTGAAACAGTCAAAAATCATCATTTTATAAACGGCAATATCGAAAAACGTTCCAAGCATAGAACAGATAGCTCATTAGCTAAAAGACTTGTTCCAGTTTGATGGCCGTTTTTCCAAGTGTAGCAGAAAACGATCAACCAATCGTATCTCAATATGAAACGAACCTATTATATCATAACGTTAATTTGTATACTGCTGATGTTTGGCAGCAAGGCCATCGCCCAAAATCCGATCATCCGCAACCAGTTCAGTGCTGATCCGTCAGTGAGGGTTTTTAATGGTCAGGTGTTCTTGTTTCCATCCCATGATATTCTTGCAAAGCCTGGACAAGGTCGTCCTAACTGGTTTTGCATGGAAGACTATCACGTTTTTTCATCTGCAAACTTAACCGACTGGACCGATCATGGCGTCGTTGTCCGCCAAAACAACGTAAAATGGGCTGATTCTACGGCGTATAGCATGTGGGCTCCTGATTGCATTGCCCGGAATGGCACGTACTATTTCTATTTCCCTGCAACAGCCAT
>JAUZOU010000033.1 GCA_030706285.1 Bacteroidota bacterium | reverse complement strand
TATGAAAACTGCTTCTCAGATTGTCATTAAGAACAAACGGGCCACGTATGATTATGAGCTGGTGGAGTTTTTCACAGCCGGAATGGTTCTGACGGGTACGGAAATCAAATCCATCCGGCTCAGTAAAGTCAGTCTGGTTGACAGCTACTGTGTGATGCAGAACAATGAACTGTGGGCTAAGAACATTCAGATCGCCCAATATTTTTTTGGTACGTACAACAACCATGAGGCCAAACGAGACCGGAAACTCTTGCTAACCAAACGTGAACTCCGCAAGTTGACTCGTCTGACAAAAGAAACAGGTTTTACGATTGTTCCGACCAAATTGTATATCAACGAAAAGGGCCTTGCCAAACTCGATATAGCCGTTGCCAAAGGGAAGAAAGACTACGACAAGCGTGAATCCTTGAAAGAAAAGGATGACAAACGGGAGATGGACAGGATGTTCAAAAAATGACCGGTACGGCTAAACTGCCTCAAAGTTGTCTTTAACTAACGTTCTCCAAACTAACCAAACCGTTTCTGGTTGCATAACCAATCTTCTTGATTTATCCAGACTGAAACGACCGAAATAGCGTTGATATCCGGATGGTTAACTGTTGCCTTTTCAGACGATCCCCTCCGGACGAACGTTCTCTTCTCTTGATTTTAATCAGATTTGTAAGAAAAAAGAATAATTTTACCTGCAAAAGAAGGCAGGGAAACAAGAGCATGTTGTTAAACATAAAATTTGGTGTGAGTAATTTTTGACCGTTGATGCTCTTTTAATAAAACCTGAAAACAGGATACCAATGAAAAATGAGGACAAGGATATGTATAATGCTATTCGGAAGGGGAATATAAAATCTTTCGAACGCTTTTATAGAAAGAACCAGCCTCGTTTGTTCACTTATGGCATGGGTATTCTGGATGATGAAGAGGCTACAAAAGATTTGGTTCAGGATGCATTTATAACGTTTTGGGAACAACGGGAGCACATCATTGCGGATTATTCGGTCACTGCTTATCTTTTCAGAATCTTCCATAATAATTGCCTGAAATATCTGAGAATGAAAGCGATACAAAGTAATTTTTCACAGCTCTCCGAATTGAAGATCAAAGAAATGGAGATATCGTTTTACCAACCGGACAAAAATATTCTGGGCTCGGTGTTTATGCATGATGTTGAAGATCTATATGAAAAAGCCGTCTGGAAACTCCCTGAACAATGTCGTGAGATCTTCATTATGAGCAAGCAGGAAGATATGAGAAGCATAGAAATAGCCATGAAGTTGGGCCTTTCTGTCCGGACGGTCGAGAACCAGATCTACAAAGCCATTCATATGTTGAGACAAGCAATGAAAGAATATGCATTACCTGTCATGATTGTGATTGGAGTACTAAATTTCTTTATATAACGAATGAACCAAATGATCAGCGACATCAACAACATATTACTCATCAAGTATCTGCGCAATGACCTGAATGAAGCAGAGAGCAAACAAGTGCTCGCCTGGCTGCAGGAAAAGGAGGAAAATAAAGAATTTCTTTTTGGATTAAAAGAAGCGTATATGCTTAGCCGGTGGAAGGAGTTGCAGCAACAATCAGCTGTTTCGCAGGGATGGGATGAATTTTCCTTAAAGATAGCACAAGCCTCGCCGTCAAAACGGTCAACGTTGATCTTATCAGTTGTCAGGTATGCCGCGGTTGCTGTCATTGTGTTTGGGCTCGGCTTTTTTCTACGTGGTTTCAGCCACCAGGAACCGGTCACCTACAATGTTGTGAAAACAGCTTCAGGAGAGCATTCAACGTTGATTTTGGCTGACGGGACCAAAGTCAGGCTGAATGAAAATTCTCAGTTGACTTATCCGAGCAGCTTCAGTCGCCATTTTCGTAAGGTGAGCCTGAAAGGAGAAGCTTATTTTGAAGCAGCACACAACAAAAAGAAACCATTTTTGGTCAATACAAGCGTTTATACGGTAAAAGTACTGGGAACCAAATTCAATGTGGATGCGTACCCTGATCAACTTTACGTGTATACCAGCTTGAAAGAAGGCAAGGTCCAGATTTTGGACAACTCAGGTGATTCAAAGATCTTATCCGAGTTAAAACCCGGCACACAAATGAGCTTTAACCGGCGCACAGGGGAATATTTTGTCAAAGAAGTCGAACTGGATGAAATTGGTGACTGGATAAATGGGGAGGTCGTGTTTAAACGTAAAACACTTCAGGAAATAGCCGATAAACTGGAACAGAAGTACGGTTATACCATTGACATTCGAAATAAAGAGATCAGTCAGTTAACCTATAATATTACCATAGAAAACGAACCTCTGGAAGAAATTCTTAGCGACATTCATTACATCACACCACAAGTCCATTTCTCTGTTCAATTAGACAGAAAAACCGTGATTTTGAATTAAAAAGCAGGTTTCAATCAACGGATTTTTTCTGTTGACAGCCATAGGTATGCCAAAAAGATGCTAATGATCATTAGATAGTTTATATCAATCAATGTATGAACCTTAAATCAAAAAACTATGATTTTTAAACCGAAAGTGACGCAGGAACAAACCTCCCGGTTTTTTTCTGTTTGTGCAAGGCGGACATTTTGTAAGCTATTGTTGTTGATGGTAGTGTTTTTGTGCTGCGGAAACGTTGTCCGTGCACAGGACAAAAAGGTTACAGTGCATGCTGTGAATGAAACATTGTCGACGGTTCTGGCTGACCTCAGCAAGCAAACCGACTACAAATTCTTCTACAGTGATGATGTCACCGATCCCAATCAAAAGGTGACATTAAATGTGACCGATCAACCACTGAGAGATGTGTTAACTCAGATTTTCAAAGACAAGGATGTCGGATTTCTACTCAAGAAGAAACAGATTCTCTTGTTCAAGAAATCAGACGCTTCAGCTCAGGATACTGAAAATGGAGTTAGAAAGATCAGTGGAGTCATCATGGATCAGGACGGAAAAGCGATTATCGGAGCCAGTATTGTTAGTAAAAGCTCCGGGAAAGGAACCGTGACGGATACAGAAGGAAAGTACAAATTAGATGTTCCTGACAATTCAATAGTCCAGGTTTCATACGTTGGCTATGAAAGCAAGATCATTCTGGTCAAAAACAGCTCTGTGATCGATATCAGGTTGAGAGAATCAAGCCATGCACTTGATGAAGTGGTGGTGGTTGGATATGGGACACAACGAAAGAAAGACCTGACGAGTTCGATTGTCACCGTGAATTCCGATGAAATAGCCAATCTTTCTGTTTCAAATGTTGCTTCCGCTTTACAGGGAAGAATGTCAGGCGTTCAGATCACTAAAGATGGTTCTCCTGGTAGCAGCCCGTCTATCCGGATCCGCGGGACAGGGTCAATTTACAATACCAGCCCTCTTTATGTGGTCGATGGGATGATTGTCGACAACATTGATTATTTAGGCCAAAACGACATTGAAAACATTTCGGTCTTGAAGGATGCCTCGGCTTCTGCCATTTACGGTATCAGAGCAGCCAATGGTGTCATCATGGTAACCACCAAAAAGGGGACCAAAGATGGCAAACTCAATGTCTTTTTCAATTCCTATGCCGGAATTAAAACGCCTTCCAATCTGCTGAAACAAGCTAACGGAGAACAATATGTCACCTTGTACAATGAAAAGATGAATTATCTCGGATCTCCGGAGAATGAGGTTTCCTATAGTACCTTCAACACTTCGACCGATTGGGTGAAAGAAGTGACGACCAGCTCATTTACAAACAGCGACGATGTCAGCCTCAAGGGAGGAACAGAAAAGTCTTCGTATAATGTCGGCATCAACTATCTGAAAGAAGATGGGTTGATTAAAGACAATACCTATGGCCGCTTGGGCATGAGAGCCAGTTATGACTTTAAAGTAAGCAAGAATGTTCAAACAGGGATGAACATTGCTTTTACAAGTGCAACTTCAAAACCCTATAACGGCGATTTGCTGCTTCAGGCATTCAAAGGATTACCCATTATGGCTGCCAAAAATGCCGATGGGACTTTTGTCGACCCGATCAGTTTGGCAATTTCTGTCGGTCAGTCGTCAAATCCTGCAGCAACGTTGTATTATAATCATCAGTGGAACAATGCCTACAATGCCTTGGCAAATTTCTATATTGACGTTGCCTTGCTCAAGAATCTGTCGTTTAAGACTACGCTGGGATTTAACCCCAATCTGAACCGGTATGTGAGCTTTACACCGATCTATGATGTCGGGTCTTTCCAGAAAAATACGACAAACAGTCTGTCAAAATCCAGGACCGATAACTTGAATACGTCATGGGACAACACGTTGACGTATGAGAAAACCATTAACGAAGATCACAATTTCAAGGCAATGGTGGGCTATTCTTATCGCATTCAAACAACGGATTATTTGAGTGCTTCAGCTACCGGATTGGTAGATTTGCCTGAAATCAATCAAAGTTACCTGTTCTTAACTCTCGGATCGACAGATTCTTATGCTGTTTCGGCTTCCGATGGTGGTAGCAAGACGGTTCAAATTGGCTACATGAGCCGTTTGAATTATGATTACAAACATAAATACTTGCTGAATTTTACGATGCGTGCGGATGGTTCGTCCAAATTCCCGAGCAACAATCGGTGGGGATACTTCCCGTCTGTCGGTACTGGCTGGGTGATTTCACAGGAACCGTTTATGAAAGACCTTTCCGGAATTAATTTCCTGAAATTGAGAGCCGGATGGGGACTTTTGGGAAATGACAACATCCCGTCCAATATTTACAGCCCGGTGGTGGACAATTCCAATTACAGATCCGTGATCTTTGGTTCAACCCAAAACTCAGGCAATGGAGCTGTCTCTCATGCAGCGACGGTGACTCAATCGTACAATCCTAACCTGAAATGGGAAATGGTGAATGAAACCAATATCGGCTTGGACATTACCGCAATGGACAATCATTTAACCGGAGCCATCGATTGGTATCGTAAGATGACGACCAATGCCATTTTTTCGACAACAGCCTTAGGAAGTTCAGGTATTGATCCGAGTGGTGTATGGGGAAATTATGCTGATATCCTGAACACCGGTATCGAACTGAATGCCGGATGGCAAACCAAAGTCACCGACAAGTTTTCTTATTCGTTGGAGGGCAATTTTACGTACAACATAAATAAAATGGATAAAATCAGTGCAGCAGGAGCCAGCTATTACGATGCCAGCTACAGTGATTCCCCCACGATCACACGAACAACTGAAGGACATTCCATCGGTGAATTTTTTGGCTACAAAGCCATCGGAGTGTTCCAGAATGAGGAAGAGATTGCAGCCAAACCGCATTTATTGGGAACCATACCTGGAGATCTTATTTTCAAAGATGTAAATGGCGATGGAAACATTGATGCGTCCGACCGTACCTATCTGGGCAATCCGAATCCTCCGTTCATTTACGGCTTTAATGTCGGCTTAAAATATGCCAGTTTCGATGCCAACTTGTTCTGTCAAGGTGTGGCAGGCAACAAGATTTTCAATGCCAACCGGATGCTTCGTTATCAAACCGAAAACTACGATTGGGATTTTTACAATCACAGGTGGCATGGAGAAGGCACGTCCAATTCCTATCCGTCGGCTGTTATGTCAAATCCAACCACACCAAATTCATTCTACGTGGAGAGTGGCAGCTACTTCCGCCTAAAGACCGTGCAAATTGGTTACACGTTGCCTTTCGGTACTGTCACCCGATTGGGTATGCAAAAGGTACGCTGTTATCTGAATGCAGAAAATCCGCTGACCATTTTCGGATACCATGGTTATTCTCCCGAAGTATCTTCTTCGAATCCTTTGATGAGCGGTGCTGACAGAGGTGTGTATCCACTTTGTTCCATCTATAGTTTCGGAGTTAACCTTGTTTTCTAAATCTTGATAGTATGATGAAAAAATTTATAAATACCATCGCATTGATTGGGGCACTGACTCTGGTATCATGCAACAGCGATTTGGATTTTGATGCATACAATACCTTGCCTCAGTCTAATTTCTGGCAAACGCAGGAGGATGCCGAGTCGTCCATTTTTGCTTGCTACGGGAAATTATCTGACTGGCCATTTATTGAACCGACCACCTTCGGGCCGGAAGAAATTGCCAGTGACAATACGGCTAAGGGTAGTTCGACGGACGACCAGCCGGACATCAATCAGTTTAAGTCTTTTACGTATACGCCTTCGCTGGATGCGTTCAATACCTTCTGGAACTCACGCTATTCCTTGATTAACATGTGTAACCAGGCTATTACGCATATTCCGAGTATCTCCATGGATGAAACGTACAAGAAGCAACTGTTGGGTGAAGCGAAGTTTATCAGAGCCTGGACCTATTTTGAACTAGTCCGTATGTTCGGCGAAGTCATCATTTATGATGGGATTCCGAGCGATGGTTCCTATGATATTGCCAAATCGTCGGTTGAAGATGTCTATAATTTTATTCTGAAAGATTTGGAATACGGTTATACCAACATGTACAAAACACCATGGGCAGATGCCGGAAAAGGCCGTGTGACAGCATGGACCGCCCGTGCTCTGGAGGCCAAAGTCCTGATGTATATGGCTTCTGGTGCTAACTTTATGGAAGATGGAAAAGCCATCGGCGGAAAAACCTGGAATGATGTTAAAACGGTAACGGAAGATGTCATTAATCATGGTCCGTACAGTTTATATACGGCCAGAGGTGATTCCAGCTTTTTCTACCTGTTCCGTCTGGAAAATGAAAATTGTGACGAATCCATCTTTGAAGCCCAGAATGGCGCTTCCAAGAGTTATGGCGATATTAATCGTTGTGCCTATGCCGTGTATCGTTGGGTGAGAGGCTCAAACGATAACGGTGACGGTTGGGGACTTGATGTGCCTTCCGATGGGTTGGTTATGGATTGGCAGGCACGTACCGATGATACGATCAGGCTTCATGCTTCGATCGCTTTCAGGGGGGACAGATTGACCGATGGAACTACTGTCGGTGGTCTGGAAGAACTGGCCGGGACAAATGCCGGTAAAGCCGGGTATCCGGTAGCACGTTACAGCATGAAAGCTTATGTGCCACTCAACGATCAGACGAAATTATCATGGATTTATGGCATTGAACAAAACATCAGATTGTTGCGTTTCTCTGATATCCTGCTGATCGATGCGGAAGCAAAACTGAATCTGGAAGATCCGGATGGAGCCATCATTTCCATCAATAAAGTGAGGAATCGTGTCAAGGAAACGCCTTATAAAACTTCAGAATTGACGTTCCAAAAAATCTGGGACGAACGTCGCTTCGAACTGGCTTTCGAAGACGACCGGTTCTTTGACCTGGTTCGGACAGGTTTGGCTAAAACGGTATTGGCTCCCAACGGTTTCGTTTATCCGAAGCATGTTTTCTATCCGATACCGCAGGCTCAAATCGATTTGTCCAACGGCATTTTGAAACAAAATAAAAATTACAAGTAATTTAATGGGAAAGAGGGTGGCTTGTTGATGGTACACCCTCTTTCCCTTACTAAGGGATGAAAAAGATAATACCCCTCTTTCTACTGCTTTTCCTGCTGACGGGTAGTTTTCTGGATGGAAAACCGCCCCGGAAATACCGTCTCGTATGGGCTGATGAGTTTGATGGAACCCGTTTGGATACAACCGTTTGGATATTTGAAACCGGCGGAAACGGATGGGGAAATCATGAAAAACAGTTTTATACGACAAGTGGAAATGTTGTTGTAAAAAATGGCTGTTTGTTTATTGTAGCGAAAAAAGAAGGGGACACCTACACCTCAGCCAGAATTATCACAAGAGGTAAACGCTCGTTTGTTCACGGTTATGTGGAAATACGGGCAAAGCTGCCTAGGGGAATCGGTACATGGCCGGCTTTATGGCTGCTTGGAGAAAGTATGTCTGCCGTTGGCTGGCCTGAATGCGGTGAACTGGATGTAATGGAACATGTTGGGAAACATCCAGGGTATATTCATAGCTCTGTTCATAATCAGTCTGGTTATGGAAATACACCGTATACCGGGCATAGATTGGTTAAAGATCCCTTCGAAACGTTTCACCTTTATGCGGTGGATTGGACAAAAAATCAACTAACGTTCTCGGTGGATGGAAAACGGGTTCATCGGTATGCTCCGATCCGTAAGACCCCAAATAACTGGCCGTTTGACCAGCCCATGTATGTTATTTTCAACCTGGCCATTGGCGGTGATTGGGGCGGACCGGATATTGACGATGCTATTTTCCCTCAGTCAATGTGTGTCGATTACATCAGGGTTTATCAGAAATAATAGGCCATGCTATGAAACGAGCCTGTTCGCACCAAACGTCAAAGCGACAGGCGAATTGCCTATGGCCTTGAACGAAAAAATTAGGATCATATGAAAAAAAGTCTTTTGATCGTTGCCTTCTTGCTGGTTGCCGTTACACCATTTTGTCAGAATGCAGAACGATTTGTCAACGATCTGCTTTCCAACATGACACTGGATGAAAAGATAGGTCAACTAAACCAATATAACGGAGATTGGGGCGCTACCGGAAAAATTACGCCTGAAGGCGATAAGGAGCAGCAAATCAAGCAGGGAAAAGTCGGCTCGATGCTCAACGTAACAGGTGTTGAGACAGTCCGCAAATTGCAAGCCTTGGCATTGCAGTCTCGGTTAAAAATTCCATTGATTTTTGGTCAGGACGTCATTCACGGTTTTCGTACGACCTTTCCCATTCCGCTTGGGGAAGCGGCTTCCTGGGATTTGTCCCTGATGGAAAAATCTGCACGCATTGCTGCGACTGAAGCAGCAGCCTACGGTATCAACTGGACGTTTGCCCCTATGGTGGACATTGCCCGTGACCCTCGTTGGGGCCGGGTCATGGAGGGAGCCGGTGAAGACACGTATTTCGGAAGCCAGGTGGCTCAGGCCCGTGTAAAAGGGTTTCAGGGACAAGGCCTTGGTGCTGTGGACGCAGTGATGGCCTGTGCCAAACATTTTGCAGCCTATGGGGCGGCAGTGGGTGGCCGTGATTACAACTCGGTCGATATGAGTCTCCGTCAATTGAATGAAACGTATCTGCCGCCTTTCCAAGCGGCTGTCAATGCCGGTGTTGCGACGTTGATGAGCTCCTTCAATGATATCAATGGCATCCCGGCTACGGCGAACAGCTATATTTTGCGGGAAAAGCTTAAAAAAGAATGGCATTTTAATGGGTTTGTCGTTAGCGACTGGGGTAGCATCGGTGAAATGATTCGGCACGGTTATGCCAAAGATGGTTATGAGGCAGCCTTGAAAGCCATCACCGCTGGAACGGATATGGACATGGAAAGCCGGTGCTATCGGGATCATCTGAAACAGCTTGTTGCCGACGGCAAAGTGCCGGTCTCGTTGATCAATGAGGCGGTTAAACGCATTTTGTTAAAGAAATACGAATTGGGACTTTTCAGTGATCCTTACCGTTTTTGCAATGACGAACGCCAAGCAAGGCAGGTCAACAATCAAGAAAACAGGCGGTTTGCCCGCGAAGATGGAGAAAAAAGCATCGTGCTGCTCAAAAATGATCCGGTGAACGGTCGTCCGCTCTTGCCACTTTTTCCTAATAATCAGACCATTGCCTTTATTGGACCGTTTGTGAAAGCTACGGTGGCTAATCATGGTTTCTGGGCAATTTCTTTTCCTGACGATTCGACGCGGATTGTTTCTCAATTTGAAGGTCTTCGAAATCAGTTGGATGCAAGCTCAACGCTTTTATATGCCGAAGGCTGCCATGTCAACGACAACGACGAATCCGGCTTCGCAGAAGCCGTCCGGGTAGCCAGTCAGGCAGATATCGTCATTCTTTCTTTGGGAGAGGCTCCCGATATGAGTGGCGAAGCCAAAAGCCGCAGTAACCTTCGGCTGCCTGGTGTGCAGGAAGCGCTTTTAGAAACAGTCAGTGCTGTCGGAAAGCCTGTTGTCTTGTTACTCAATGCCGGCCGCCCGCTGATCTTCAATTGGGCTTCCGAGCATGTTCCCTCTATTCTGTATACCTGGTGGTTGGGCACAGAAGCAGGAAATTCGATTGCCGATGTGCTGGTTGGAACATGCAATCCTTCCGGCAAATTACCCATGTCCTTTCCTCGTACGGAGGGACAAATTCCCCTTTATTACAACCATTACAGTACCGGACGTCCTGCCAAAGACGATGACGATAAATTCTACGTTTCAGCGTATATCGATTTGCCAAACAGCCCGGAATATCCTTTCGGCTACGGCTTAAGCTACACGACGTTCGATGTGGCAAAACTGCAGCTTTCGTCCGACCGGATGCCGATACAAGGTGGCAGGCTGAACGTGTCGGTAGAAGTCAAAAACACCGGAAACTATGATGGTGAAGAAGTCGTGCAACTCTATATCCGTGATCTGGTGGGGTGCGTGGTTCGTCCGGTCAGAGAATTAAAAGGGTTTAAAAAAATCTTTTTGAGAAAAGGCGAGGTTCAAACAGTCAGTTTTGCCTTGACGCCAAATGACCTCAAGTTTTTCAACAATGACCTGCAATACATCAATGAACCAGGTACCTACGAGGTTTTTGTCGGTCATTCGTCGTTGGCAAGCCTGAAGGGTACATTTGAATTGATCAAGTAAACGATAACAGACATAACCATGAAAAAAACACTTATTGCGTTAAGCCTTTGCCTGATGGCTGTTTCGCTTTCTGCACAGTCCGGTGTTCAAACACCACAATTGGGAAAAGACAACATTTACGCAATCATCGCTGCCATGACCCTTGAAGATAAGGTGTATCTGTTGATGGGACTGGGCGATGCCAATTGGACAAATCCTTCTTCCGGGGAGAAAACGGTGATTGTTAGCGGAACGGCCGGACGTACCTGGAATATCCCGCGTCTGGGCATTACTCCTGCCGTTTTGTCTGATGGGCCTGCCGGCTTGCGTATTGATGCCCATCCGAAAGAGGCCACGCATTCGTATTATTGTACCGCTTTCCCGACAGCCACGGCATTGGCTTCTAGCTGGAACACCGCGTTGGTGGAAACTGTGGGAAAAGCGATGGGCAATGAGGTGCTTGAATACGGCTCCGATGTGCTGTTGGCTCCCGCCATTAACATTCATCGCAATCCGTTATGCGGACGTAATTTTGAATATTATTCCGAAGACCCGTTGCTTGCCGGTAAGATGGGGGCTGCTATGATCAGAGGACTGCAATCCAATGGAGTGGGGGCGTCGCTCAAACATTTTGTTGCCAATAACATTGAAACGAACCGTACCAGTATCAATGCGGTAATCAGTCAAAGAGCGTTGCGTGAGATTTATCTCCGCGGTTTTGAAATCGCTGTCAAGGAGGGGCAGCCCTGGACAGTGATGTCATCCTATAATCGCCTGAATGGTTATTATACCTCTGAAAGATATGATTTGCTGACAACCGTTTTGCGCGACGAATGGGGCTTTAAAGGGCTGGTGATGTCAGACTGGTGGGGTGGAGCCGATGCGGTTGCCCAAATGAATGCCGGAAATGATTTATTGATGCCTGGTTGCAACCAAAGAGAGGAATTGTTAGCGGCGATGAGAAACAAGACCATTGATGAGTCGGTGTTGGATCGTAACATAAGCCGTATTTTAACCTTTATTTTGAAAACGCCGCGTTATAAAGGCTATGCCTATTCTTGCCATCCGGATTTGCCTGCTCATGCACAGATCTCTCGTATGGCTGCCTCAGAGAGCATGGTGCTGCTGAAGAATGCCCAAGGTACACTTCCTTTAAAAAAGGTAAAAACGGTTGCCTTATATGGCAAAACATCCTACCGGTTTATTGCAGGTGGAACAGGCAGTGGCGAAGTAAACTATGAAAAAGCTATTTCCCTAGAAGAGGCATTGATAAAGGCCGGGTTCCAGGTTTCAAAACCGCTGGCAGCTATGTATACTCATTTTATTGATACATTGCTGGCAAATGCCAAAGACGATAACAAAAAACAACTGGTTGACTTTCATCCGGAAATGCCTTTGACAAACGACCAGATTCAGGCGCAGGTTCATGCTTCCGACGTGGCTGTCATTACCATTGGACGAAATGCAGGGGAAGGTTCAGATCGAAGCGTTTCTGATTTTTCCTTGACGGAGACGGAAAAGCGTTTGATCAACGATGTTTCGACCGCCTATCATGCTGTGGGTAAAAAGGTGGTTGTTGTACTCAACATCGGTGGTGCCATTGCCACATCAGACTGGCGAGAGGAACCGGATGCGATCCTTTTAGCCTGGCAAACAGGTCAGGAAGGAGGGAATGCGGTGGTTGACATGCTTAAAGGTGCCGTCAATCCTTCCGGAAAATTGCCAATGAGCTTTCCTGTGGCTTATTCGGATGTGCCATCGGCCAGGACGTTTCCGGGTGAACCATCGGCAAATCCGGTAACTGCCATTTATGATGAAGGCATTTATGTGGGCTATCGCTATTATGACACGTTTAAGGTTCCGACAGCCTATGAATTCGGATATGGCCTTTCGTATACTCATTTTGACTACTCGGACTTGACACTAAGCAGCTCAACTTTTACCGGTCAACTGACCGTGACGGTGACCGTTAAGAACACAGGAAGGGTAGCTGGTAAAGAGGTCGTCGAGCTTTATTTAAGCGCTCCTCAATCGGAGATGGAAAAGCCACAGCAAGAACTGAAAGCCTTTGCCAAAACCGACTTGCTAAACCCCGGGGCAAGCCAACGGATCTCCTTGACACTTGACAGCCGTCTGCTCTCATCCTTTCAAAGTGGCATCAGTACCTGGGTGGCCGACAAAGGAACGTATGAAGTCCGTGTCGGTGCTTCTTCGAAAGATATCCGGTTAACAGCCGCTTTCGAGGTTCCCCAATCCATCTATGTAGAAAAAGATCATAATGTCTTGTATCCGAATGTTTATTTTAATGAATTAAGTCGTCAGAAAAAATAGTTGATCATGAAAAAGTTCTTCTGTTTCACTCTCGTATGGTACTGTTTTTTTCAGGCAAATGCTCTGGAACCTTACAAATTGTACACGTTCAATCGCTATTACAAAGAGAATAGTTTTGTCAACGCACCGCAAGATACGAGTACCCCTCCAACCTTTCAACAAATCCGCGAAAAGTTGCCGCAACCTTTTTGGACGGGTAATCCGGATGCCATCCGTTGTTACTGGAAAGCCTGGGAAATAGCGTTCAGCCATTTGAAAAAAGTGACACCTGAAAACAATTTCGTTTCTCCTTACATCGATCCGGCCTTTAACGGCAATATTTTCATGTGGGACTGTTCTTTTATGACGATGTTTGGGCGTTACGGTTCGCGGGCATTTAACTTTCAAGGCACGCTCGATAATTTTTACCGGAAACAGGTCCCGGACGGATTTATTTGCCGTGAAATTTACGGAACGACCGGACAAGACTGCTTTGAACGGGTTGACCCATCGAGCACCGGTCCAAACATCATGCCGTGGGTTGAATGGGAGTATTTCCTGAATTTTAATGATGTGGAACGCCTGAAACGGGTTTTTCCACCATTGCTGGCCTATTACAAATGGTTTGCGTTAAACCGTACCTGGAAAGACGGTTCCTATTTTCTGAGTGGGTGGGGCTGTGGGATGGACAATCAGCCCCGGGTACCAGCTGGTTATGACGTTCAATGGAGCAATGGCCATATGTCGTGGATTGATGCCACTATGCAAGCCATTTTTGCGGCCAAAACGCTTGTAAGCATGGCCGGCATCTTGCATCGGGACAGTGATGTGGTTGAATTAAGGTCTGAAATCACTCAACTGACCAAGTTTGTCAACCAACAAATGTGGAATGAACAGCTTCATTTTTATACGGACAAATTCAGGGATGGTTCCCTTTCGTCCATTCAAACGATTGGTTCGTATTGGTCCCTGCTGGCCGGCGTGGTTCCTTCAGTACGTATGGATAGCTATGTCGGACAACTGTCCGATCCGAAGAAATTCAATCGTCCACACCGGGTACCATCCCTGGCTGCCGATTGCCCTTATTATGATAAAAATGGTGGATACTGGTGTGGCTCGGTTTGGGTGCCTACCGTGTACATGGTACTGCGCGGACTCACTGAGATTGGTCAGGATAGTTTGGCTCATGCCATTGGTATGAATCACCATCAGAATGTGGTTGACGTGTTTAAGGAAACCGGAAGTTTTTTTGAAAACTACGCACCGGAAAGGGCTCATGGTAACAACCGGGATAATTTTGTGGGTTGGTCCGGATTGGCTCCCATTGCCGTGTTGTTTGAGTATGTTTTTGGTATCCAGGCCGATGTGCCACACAACCGGTTGGTTTGGAGAGTGGATTTGACCGATGAATTTGGAGTAACACACTATCCGTATGGGGTCGACGGCACCGTCAATTTAGCCTGCAAAGCAAGAAAATCGGTGTGGGAAAGACCCAGGATAACGGTTTCATCCGATACGGACTTCACGTTGGAGGTGATATGGCCGGGTGGAAACTATTCGATTGCCGTAAAAGGGAAACGGGTAAAATAAGCACCACGGCTGAGTTATCGGACGACACAGGCTATGCAGACAACCTGGCCGGTAGTTGGTCGTATAACAAAAACGGGCACCATTCAGCAGCATGATGCCCGTTTTTGTTTCATATCGGATGGATTAATACGCAAAGATCGGGTATTCAGCCATAATCTGGTTGACTTTTTCCTTCACCGCTTTAATCACTGCTTCATTTTCAGGAGCAGAAAGTACAGTATCAATCAGTTCGACGATTTCACCCATCAGCGGTTCCTTGGCCCC
>JAUZOU010000329.1 GCA_030706285.1 Bacteroidota bacterium | reverse complement strand
TTCGTCTGAACGGTTTAGTGAGACGCTGTGATACGGTGCTTTATGACAAGGAACTGCAGCCGTTGGTGATCGTTGAATATAAAGCTCCTTCTGTAGCTATTACTCAAAAGGTTTTTGAGCAGGTCACCACTTATAACTGGGCATTGAGAGTCCGCTATTTGATTGTCAGTAACGGTTTGGTCAATTATTGCTGCAGCGTTGACTATGAAGCACAACGCGTTGACTTTTTAAGTGAAATCCCTGATTATGCACAATTGAAGTAGACTACGTTTAGTTTCTTCTTCAGGCAATTCGTTTCCCGTCTTGATTGTCGAAAACAAAAAAAGCATCCTGTATTGTACGGTGCCTGGTTGACTATAGTTGCCTCATGCAGCAGTAGAAATAAAAGGTATGAACTCCAAAGCAAGCTCTGGACTTTAAATCCATCCTAAGGGATGGGGTATTCAAGGATCAATTAAAAAACTTGTGGACTAAGCGTCCATCCAGATCAACAGAAAGTTTAAAATTTTCAATAGTAGCTATGGGGAATGTGTTGATCAGGCGGTTGCTTTAAGTCGCCGTTCCGCTAGCCCGGACAGTCAGCTTGCTCCGATTCGAAAAACTAAAAACCAGGTATCGTTCGGCTGAATTTTCGAAGCGTCGCTTCGCTCCTTGGAAGACGAAAATTCCGGGCGCCTCTCTTTCCCCGGTTTTCTTAACGTTTTTCATCATAGTCGCCGCAGCCTGCCCGTGCCCGCTTCACTACCTGATCCTGTCCATCAAACGACTAATCAGTTGATCGTTTTCGGGGGAACTCCACAAGTTTTCAATTTGATCCGGTTTTCCAAAGTAATTGACAAAGCAAAAGAATCTTGTGAGAATGCAGGACAAAAGGTGGTCGATCATTTTCCTGACGTCAGGAAAACGATCCCAATGCCCAAAGGTGCTGAAAAAGAAATCGATGACCTACTGCTTACCCGCTATGCTTGTTACTTAATAGCACAAAACGGAGATACCCGAAAAGAACAAATCGCTTTCATTCAACAATTTGCAGACTTTGCTTTTCTCCGGTGATATTCACGGATAGTTTGAAACCATTGTGCATAAGTTGAACAACTATACTGAAACGGTTTTGATTTTTTTTAGAGATATTAGATGTGTTTATACCTCTTGCGGTTCGATCCAGTCCCCATTCGACTTAATCAGGTCGATCAACCGATCAACAGCGGCGTCTTCCGGTATATTCTTTTCCAGGCAGACTTTCCCTTTATACAAAGAGACCCTGTTCCGACCGGCTCCTACATACCCGTAATCAGCATCAGCCATTTCGCCCGGGCCGTTCACAATGCAGCCCATAATGCCAATCTTCAAGCCCTTTAGATGCGATGTTCTGGCCTTGATCCGCGCAATGGTCTGTTGCAAGTCAAACAAGGTTCTGCCACAACCAGGGCAAGAAATAAACTCTGTTTTACTCATTCTAAGTCTTGTCGCCTGCAGAATGCCGAACAAACAACCGACAACAGATTCCGGCGTAAGCTCGCAAGAACTGGAAGAAGGTATTCCGTACATGATACCATCGCCGAATCCATCCAGTAAAAGCGAGCCAAAGTCCAGACTAAGTCCAAGTTGCATGGACTCAAGACTGTTAAAGGATTCAGCAGCACGAAGGACAACAGGTGTTGAACAGTTGGCAGCCATCAATGTATGGAAAAAAGCCCGCCTTTCCGCCAAGCCATTCGAAAGAGAACTTTCCAGTAAAAGGACCAGATTGGGGCAGGATTGAATGATCCGGATCAACGGTTCTGAAAGATCCGTATAACTCAGACACAGGAAAACCATCGGAGCAGGCTGACGAATAAGCTGATCAACTTGTTCAACCGTCCCTACCGGACAAACACCCGGTTGACCGGAAAAGACCGTTAAATCGCACAGGCAAGTATAGGGAACAGGTTGATCAGGTAGTTGTTCTCCAACATACACCAGATCCGGTTGCGGCACAAACGAAGGCAACACAGCGTTGCACAGACGATTGTCCAATAATACGGCTGGCACTTGGCTTCCGCCAAACGGCCCAACGGCTTTCGTTTCCCGGCGCTTGTACTGATATGGATTGAACGTAGTGCAGGCGGATGCCTGTACGGATACCGCAGAAGTACGCGCGGCCACCAGAGACAGCAAGGCTCTGGCAACCGGAACCTCCCGTTCAGGCTCCTCGCTCAGTGACACCCGGATGGTATCCCCAATGCCATCAAGCAGTAAGGTACCAATGCCTACTGCCGATTTGATGCGCCCGTCTTCTCCGTCGCCAGCTTCCGTCACTCCAAGATGCAACGGGAAATGCATGCTTTCCGTCTTCATTCGGTCGACAAGCAACCTGACCGTCTGAACCATGACCAGCGTATTGGATGCTTTGATTGAAATAACGACATCCTGAAATTGTTCCTGAACGCAAATACGGAGAAACTCCAGGCATGACTCGACCATTCCGGAAGGCGTATCGCCATACCGGCTCATGATACGATCGGATAACGACCCATGGTTTACTCCGATGCGGATGGCTGTATGATGAGCTTTACAAAGGTTAAGGAAAGGCACAAAACGATCGCGAATTTTCTGAAGTTCACCCCGGTATTCTTCGTCCGTATAGTCTAGCTTTTTGAACGTCCTGGCCGCATCGACATAATTACCCGGGTTAATACGCACCTTTTCTACATACAAAGCAGCTTCGTCAGCCGCCTTCGGATTAAAATGGATATCTGCCACCAATGGCGTCTGATAGCCTTTTTGGCGTAACAGACTATGAATATTGTCGAGATTGGTCGCCTCCCGCTCACCCTGAGCCGTCAAACGGACCAGATCAGCTCCAGCTTCAATGATGCGGATGCATTGATCCACACTGGCCTCTGTGTCCATGGTAGACGTATTTGTCATCGACTGGACACGGACAGGCTCATTGCCTCCCATCAGAAGGGTTCCAATACGGACAACCGAACTCCTTCTGCGGGAATAGGTGAATAAATCAGGACAATACCCCATCAATTCGTTTTAAAATCGTAATGAATCTTTTGTAGTTCTTCGTTGGCTTTGACAATTTTCTTTTTCAAATTCTGCTTATAGGAAGCCAATTCTTTTTGCAGATCCGGATCGCCGACAGCCAGTATCTGGATGGCCAGAATCGCGGCATTCAGGGAGGCGTTCACCCCAACTGTAGCAACAGGAATGCCCGGAGGCATTTGAACAATGGCCAGCAAGGCATCCATTCCACCAAGCGTGGCATTAATCGGCACTCCGATAACAGGGACTGTCGTTGATGCGGCAATGACACCAGGCAGATGCGCAGCCATTCCAGCGGCAGCAATGATCACTTTTATGCCTCTGGCTGCCGCGTTCTTTGAAAAAGCCTCGACTTCCTCCGGAGTACGGTGAGCGGAAAGCGCATTGATCTCAAACGGAATCTTGAAATCGTTCAGCAAACCGGCAGCTTTCTCCATCACTTCCAAATCGGAAGTACTGCCCATGATGATACTGACAATTGGAGTCATAGTTCAGCTGATTGAATTTATTGGATAAAGGCAGAGTACGCAGCAGCATCCATTAGTTGCTCCAAATCTGAAGGATCGGACAAGTGGATACGGACCATCCAACCAGCACCATAAGGCTCCTGATTGATCAATTCAGGCTTGTCAGTCAGTTCCGTGTTGACGGCTGTAATTTCACCGGAAACAGGCATGAAGACTTCAGAAACAGCCTTCACCGCCTCAACCGTTCCAAAAGCTTGCCCTTTTTCGCGCTGTTCGCCCACTTCGGCAAACTCAGCATAAATAATATCGCCCAATTCTGACTGAGCATAATCGGTAATGCCAATCA
>JAUZOU010000328.1 GCA_030706285.1 Bacteroidota bacterium | reverse complement strand
GGAAAATGAAAGAGGAGGGGGTGACGTTCCAGTCTCATATAGACGGATCCAGACACCTGTTTACGCCGGAATCCGTTATGGATACCGAACGGATCATCGGAGCCGACATCATCATGGCGTTCGATGAATGTACCCCAGGCACGGCCGATTACGACTATGCCAAGAAGTCCATGGAGTTGACGCATCGTTGGCTGGATCGCTGCATCGACCGTTTTGACAGTACCGGGCCCAAATACGGATACAATCAGGCGTTGTTCCCCATTGTCCAGGGCTGTGTTTATCCGGATCTGCGCAAACGCTCAGCTGAATTTGTGGCCTCCAAGGATCGCGAGGGTAATGCGATTGGCGGACTGGCAGTGGGAGAACCCGTTGAAAAGATGTATGAGATGATCGAACTGGTCAATGATATTTTACCTAAAGATAAACCTCGTTACCTGATGGGGGTCGGAACACCGGCCAACCTGCTGGAAGGCATCGAAAGGGGTGTCGATCTGTTCGATTGTGTCATGCCGACCCGTAACGGCCGCAATGGGATGCTGTTCACTAAGAACGGCATAATGAATATGCGTAACAAAAAATGGGCGACCGACTTCTCACCCATCGAAGTCGATGGGGCGGCAGACGTAGACAGACTCTACTCAAGGGCCTATCTGCGGCATTTATTTATTGCGCAAGAATTGCTGGCTCTTCAGATTGCGTCCATTCATAACCTGGCTTTTTACCTTTGGCTGGTATCTGAAGCACGGCGCCATATAGTGGCTGGCGATTTCTCTGTCTGGAAGCCGGCCATGGTCAAACAAGTCAGCGCCAGATTATAGAAAAGATCAGATGAAACAAACATACTTGCAAAAGCGTCCAACCAGGTCATTATTCCGGTATGCGAGCGACAGATGACCTTAGTTTAATAGTAGATATGATCAGATGAAACAGTGGAAATCAAAACTGAAAGACTCCTTTAAACGATTGGATATCTATCTGATTCGCAAGTTTCTGGGAACATTCTTTTATAGCATCCTTTTGATCATGGCCATTGTGGTCGTTTTCGACTTCAATGAAAAGCTTGACAAATTCATTCAGAACGAGGCAACTACCTACGAGATTATTTTCCATTATTACCTGAATTTTATACCGTATTTCGGGGTGAAATTCAGTCCTTTGTTCATTTTTATCGCTGTCATTTACTTTACATCCAAGATGGCCAATAACAGTGAAATCATTGCCATCCTTTCGAGCGGAATCAGTTTCAGGCGTTTCGTCATGCCATATATGGTTGCTGCCGGTCTTCTTGCTGCGTCGATGTTTGCACTGAATTCGTTCTGGATACCGAACGCCAATAAAACCAGACTGGATTTTGAAGATAAATACGTGAAGAAGGTCAAAACGGAATATGTCCAAAACGTCCAGATGGAACTCAAGCCAGGTGTCGTCATGTACATTGAACGTTATGATGCGACCAACCAGAACGGATATAACTTTTTTCTGGAGAAATATGACGGCCAGCACCTGGTATCAAGGTTGACAGCCCGGCGTATTCAGCAGGATACGGCCTACCACTGGGTTTTGAAAGACTACATGATCCGGAAGTTCAACGGCTTGTACGAAAACATCACTCAAGGTGCCAGTCTGGATACGATTATACCTGTCAACCCGGACGAATTTGCCATAGTCAAAGGGTACAGCGAACAGCTGACGACTCCCGAACTGAAACAATACCTGGATCGGCAAAAAAAGCGTGGTGTGGCCAATATCAAGGAATACAACGTCGAGTATCAGCGACGGTTCTCCTTCCCGTTTTCCTGTTTTATCCTGACGTTGATCGGTGTCTCTCTCGCTTCCAGAAAAGTTCGTGGAGGTATGGGATTGAATTTGGGACTTGGCATGCTGATCAGTTTCTCCTACATCCTGTTTGATACGATTTCAGGAAGTTTTGCTCAAAGTGGCTCCATGTCCACTGCTGTGGCTGTCTGGTTCCCCAATGTACTGTATTTTCTGATCGGTGTCGGTTTGTACATGAAAGCACCCAAATAATTACCGGTTAGTCTTTAAAAAGTTAAACCTGTGTGAGTATAAAAGAATGATTATATTTGTGAACCTAATCATATATGATCATTATGTTTCGAAACACACTATCCTTATTATTTCTATTCTTACTGGTCGCTTTCAGTTCAGCAGCTCAGGCAGAAGGTGAACGAGTGTTCGATTTTTTGCTGAATAGATCAGATCATATCGTATCGAACAGTTTGTATAGCAAAATTAGTCTGATTGATTTGCGTAAGGATACGGTCCGGGCAGGACAGGTTCGGATAGGGCTGTTAAATAAGCCATTCATATTAGCTTTTAGGCCGTCTGTTTCCGAACAGGTTTCATCGTATTTCCATTCTGCTATCGACTCCAGTGCAGGGAAGGGAGAAATGGTTTTGTGCCTCAGAAAACTGGCTATCAGTGAAAGGCCGGCATTTATGGAAGAGGAAGGATTCTGTGATTTTTCGGCTGAATTGTATGAAAAGGTTGGCACGAATTATTATCTGATTCAGTCTGTTGATGAAGATGTCTCGTTGACTGATAATCATGATGTTACTAGCGTAATTTTGCAAAAGGGAAAATCCGAATTGATTAGTTTGATTCAGTTGAATTTGAAGCGTCGTGGAAATCAACAAAAAGCATTCTTGTATGATGAAATTGTTTATGCCGACAGTTTTGCCAGACAAAAAATGGCGCTCTATAGTGCAGGAAAGTTGGCCGATGGAGTCTATTTTAAGTATGCGTCATTTAAAAATCAGGTACCTGATTTGAAGGTAAAAGAAACCGAAGGAGGTGACAAACTAACATCTGTGACGGTCTCTGACTATAATGGATCATCTAAAACGATGACATGTAATGATATGTATGCCGTTGTCGTGCACGGGAAGCCGTATGTTACGACACCATATGGTTTTTATCCGTTGAGTTACGATGGGCACGAATTTTCATTTGTCGGTAAAGTGAATGCGTTGCCGAAATATTCACATGCCGCAGCTATCTTTATGAGTCTGACCTTGATATCTATTATTGTCCATCCCAATTTTTATCTAATTAGTGGTGGCCTTTTATTGACCGGCTTGTTCACAGTCTCGCAAGTGAAACCGTATGCTTATTTCCTGATGACAATCAATGACAAAGACGGCAGGTTTACAAGAATCCGGGAATTACCATATGGTATTGACAATCAGTAAGAAAATTGATAAGACCTGGCTTTATTTCGATTGCCCGGCTTTGTCTGGGCATTTGTCAGTAAAAATAGGAGGGCATTTCATTAGCGACTGGTTTAAAGACACCGCGATGATCTGTTACATTCACGCAGTAGGAGTAGCGAACTAGTGGCGACGGAGGGTATGCCGCTGGACGAAGGGAGCGGGGCTGATTAAACAGAAAAGAAAAAAATGAAGCTGCCCTTTTGAGACAGCTTCCAATTATTTTTACCAATACCTTTTGTCATACTTCCAGGTTGACCGGATGGTCTACTTTCTCTTCTATCAAGGCAAACGCGAGAACTTCTGAAATATCCTTTACGTAGTGGAAGGTAAGCCCTTTCAGGTAAGATTCCTTGATGTCGCGAATGTCCCGTTCATTATCTTTGGACAGGATGATATCCTTGATGCCTGAACGCTTGGCTGCCAGAATCTTTTCCTTAACACCACCGACAGGCAGTACACGGCCACGAAGCGTGATCTCGCCGGTCATTGCCAGGTTTTTTCTGACTTTTCGTTGAGTGAAGGAAGACGCCAGTGATGTGACCATGGTGATGCCGGCTGAAGGCCCATCCTTTGGTATCGCACCTTCCGGAACGTGGATGTGAACGTTCCAGTTG
>JAUZOU010000327.1 GCA_030706285.1 Bacteroidota bacterium | reverse complement strand
CTAAAAGGGTTTCAGCCAAATATACAACCAACAAGGCCGCTATGCTCACCAAGTTAATGGATCCGAGCAATTGGTACCTGCCCAAATGATGGCTGAGAAATCCGTTAATTGACTTATCTTTATCACCTGCAGGATCATTTTATTCATTCCTACAGGTGATTTTTTTATAAACCGATTTTAGTATGATGAAACTCCGATTTGCCGTCTGCCTGGTCGTTCTTTCTCTGAACGCCCAATTTTCCTGGGCACAACTTGATAACTCCGACCTGAATAGTCTTATCAGCGATTCTGAAAAGCTGCTGAAGAATGCTGCTGAGGGAAATGAAGAAGGACAATACCTTATTGGATCGAAAGAGGCATTCAGGCAAGTCATCGATTCGGCTGTCACAACGGGTGCGGCCTGTACCTCTGTTCTCCAACTTGACTCTGTCACCGATATCTTGCACAATGCCTATCTGGCCTTTCTGAAAAAACGGTATGGGATTCAACGGCCACTGGTTTCTGATAATTACTGGGAAATTGCCACCAATACGACTCGCTGGGGAACTCACAACCTGCACGACCCATCTGTTATCAAAACGAAAGGCTATTTTTATGTCTACGGAACCGATGCAGCCTGGGGACAGACGATAAAAGGCATTCCCTACCGCCGGTCAAGAGATCTTGTCAACTGGGAGTATCTTGGGACGGTATTCAACGGCTCGTACCCGGCTGTGTGCAATCAGTGGATGGATTCGCTGTCAAATGAACCGGGGCACACGCAAACCGGTATCTGGGCGCCCTATATCATGAGGGTCGGAAATGAATACCGATTGTATTATTGTTCCATCCATTCCCCGAATGGCGCTGTCATTTGTCTGGCTGTTTCACAGGATCCCCGGGGACCGTGGATTCAACGAGGGCCGCTGGTTTATTACAAAGATGGTGGTAGCATGAAAACCAATGCCATTGATCCGACTGTCACGATTGGTCAGGATGGTCGTTTTTGGATGGCCTGGGGGTCATGGTCACAAGGGATTTTTATGACAGAATTGGATCCATCGACAGGATTGAAAAAAGCAGGAGCTACGGAGACCTGCATTGCCCGTAACCGTGGAACCAGCTGGAGCACGATGGAAGGGCCTGAAATTATCTATAATCCGGCCTTCAAAAAGTATTACTTATTTGTAGCCGAGGGAGACCTTGGTACGATCTATCAAACACGTGTGGCCCGTTCAAGCAATCCGAACGGACCTTATCTGGATATCAATAACAATACGGTGGTTTATACCCAATATAAGGATGTATACCCTCTGCTTTCTTACGCCTACCAGTTTGGGAATCACCCCGGCTGGCAAGGGGTATCCCATTGCGGTGTCATCAATGTAAACGGGCAATTCTTCATGCTTAACCAGGGACGTCCTTCTGCCGTTTCCAGCATGATGGACCTGCATGTCAAAAAAATCTACTGGACCAAAGACGGGTGGCCGGTTATTTCGCCTGAACGGTATGCCGATCCTGGCATTATGCCAACCATCACCCCAGAACTGATCGCCGGTACCTGGGAAGAAATTCAGTTGAATGAAATAAAGAGTGGAGGCGTTTCCAACGACCTGCCTTCGGATGCCATCAAAGCCGATCCGTCCCTGTTTTTGTGCAAACCCTCCACACTGGTATTTAGTTCCGGCGGAGCCATC
Organism: Bacteroidota bacterium; assembly: GCA_030706285.1. Lineage (GTDB taxonomy): Bacteria > Bacteroidota > Bacteroidia > Bacteroidales > UBA1402 > UBA8389. The sequence continues at coordinate 2,174 of JAUZOU010000327.1, read as the reverse complement.
AGTCCATCAGGCACATGGAGCTTTGACGGCAGCTATCTAACCATTGTTAAAGGCGGTTATACCTACAATGTTACCGTTGACTGGGAATGGGACTGGGAAAATGGCTGCTCAACCTTGATTTATACAGGGCTGCGTTCTGACGGACATTCCGTGTGGGGAAAGAAAAGTCTGTACCTGGAACAGAAAGATAAGAACATGGTGGAAAATTCAACCTTTGACGACAATCTGAAAGGCTATGTCAGGACTGCAGCCAGCGGCAATACGACCGTTTCCATAACCGATTCGTCCAGCGGAGCACTAAACTACATTTCCGGTCATACATTCAGTGCGGTAATAAATACTCTTGCTACAAATTATTATGATCAGGCTCTTTCCTGGAGATTTCCCGCTCAGCAAGGGTCACGATATAAAGTCAGTTTTAAGTACCGGGTCAGTGCACCTACCCCCATCCATGTGGAGCTTCAGGAAACCGCCAAAGACTTTACCGCCCTCTATCGACAGGAATTAGCACTGTCTGATGCCGGCACGATAGACTTCATTACCAATGACGTGTCTCTCACAGACCCTTACTATACACTGAATATCCAATACGGGACATCAACTCAAGGTGTTCGATTGTTGTTGGATAATATCAGCATTAAAGACATTACCCATCAATGGAATGGAAACTATCTGGTGAATGGCAATTTTGAATACGGATTGGATTCGTGGAGCAAGTCTTTTATTCTGAATTCCATAACCGGAAACCTTGTCGACACGGCTACCTTGGAAGGGAATCAATCGTTCAGGTTCACGAACAGCTATTCAGGCACTGTCAGCCGGTTTACAAACAGGCTTTACTGGAAAGCGTACCTGCCTGGTGGCTATAAATACCGGGTAGAATTTGATATTAAAGGAACAGGAACCGTCGATGCAACATTCAGGTCAGCCACTGCAGCCTCTACCATCCCTGATATCGCCGGGCTCTATGCAGTTCCGGCAACCGGACAGACGCAGACACTCGGTTTTGACATCCCGGTCCTACCTTCCAACGGCGATTATTCAGTTTCTTTCTGTCCTCAAGGAGTCAGCGATTTTATGATCGACCATGTACGGCTGTTCATTCCGGAAGATTCTACTGTCGATGTCATCCGCCCAGCCATGGTATCCTATACAGCTGGCAACATTTATCCAAATCCTTCGCAGGGCATCATCAATCTGCCACAGACAGCTATCGGTGGAAACTTGGAAATCTTTGACCTACAAGGGCGTGTGCGCTATTCGGCGCCCATCTCGGCCAGCCAAGTAGACGTTTCCAAACTTGAAAAGGGATCCTATATCGTCAAGATACGAACCAATAAACTATGTAGTACAGTTAAATTACAACTGGATTGACAAGCTTCCAGTATTGATCTTTGCAGCTTTTTTTTATTCATCTTAACCATTTTGCAGCGATGAACCTATTACACAGAATTTTTAACGTCAGATCGTTACTGGTGGCAGTGATCTGTTCTTACGGATGGCTGACACCGGCTTTTGCCTCCCAAGCCTTTCGTTTAACCTCACCGGATGGAAAAATAACGGTCTCCATCAAGGCTGCAAAGGCTTTGACTTATGCTGTTATACACGAAAAAGATACTCTGTTAAATTATTCAACGATTGCCCTCACGTTGTCGGACGGTACCATTCTTGGAAAAAATCCGGTCATCTCAAATCCTAAAAAACAAGTCGTGCATGAGACGATTCCGTCTCCTTTCTATCGGTCAAAGCAAATTGTCACTACCTATGGCGAACTGAACCTAAGTTGCAAAGGAGGATTCGGCGTTATTTTCCGCGCTTACAATGACGGCGTCGCCTACCGGTTTTATACGATCTTCAACAAAGAGATCTCTATTCAAAAAGAACAGGCCGAATTTAATTTTTGCCAGGATTTTACAGTGTACTTACCTTATACCACCAATAAAAAAGCGCCCATGGCCATGGCCTTCCAAAACACGTATGATGTGGCCCCGTTATCGAAGACCAGCCAAGACCTTGCGTTCTTACCGGTTACAGTAGCGTGCCAGCATGGTAAGAAACTAACCATTCTGGAGTCAGACCTCGAATCCTATCCGGGCATGTTCGTTCAGGCTCAACCGGGAAAACCAGCTCTGAAGGGCGTTTTTGCTCAACTTCCGTCCAAAACAGATTATTAT
>JAUZOU010000326.1 GCA_030706285.1 Bacteroidota bacterium | reverse complement strand
TCTCCCGTACAGTATGCCTGGACCTGCAGCGACGGTTCCCTGACGAAGGAACAGACGGCGCAACCAAATTGGCAGGCGCCGGCAACCCCTGGTATCTATTCGGTTACACTTTCTGCCAGCAATGCCATGGGAACAGCCACATTCACCAGCCCAGTCCTTGTCAAATCGTTTGACAACACCGATGAGCCTGTGCCCATCATTTATTATCCATTGAATGGTGATACGTACAACAAAGCCCAGGATGCCTTCCATGCCATTTCAGTCAACGGCGTTTCAGCAACAGGCGCTAACGGACTGCCAAATGGAGCCCTGGACTTTCCTTCAACCAACGCCTATTTATATACACCAAACGAATTAGCCCTCAATTTCAGGGATCACCTATCCTTATCCTTTTGGATAAAGCCTGATGCACTGCCTACGTACGAGCAATTTATCCTCTCACATGGCAGCTGGGAAGAACGCTACAAAGTCTCCATCACGCCTGAAAAAAAAGTCCGCTGGACTGTCAAAACCGATCAGGCCGTTGTGGATGTAGACGATGATACCACCCTCAACATCGGTAGCTTCTATCAGTATACAGCCATGTACACCGGTTATTCGCTGGAACTCTACCGCAATGGTTTGTTAAGTGGCTTTAAATCATTGACAGGCTTAATGGGTACCACCAGCAAAAGCCTGACTGTTTCCAGAAAAGACGCATCGACGTCAGACTATCATTTCGAAGGTACCGTCGACGAAATCCGTTTGTACACGACTGAATTGCCGCAATACGTCATTCAGGCCTTACCGTCAACCTTCACGTTAAAGAGGACATCGGACAGCGTAAATGCCTTCCGCGTTGCTCCAAACCCGTTCACTGACCAGATCCAGTTACAATTGCCCTCTGACGAAGCCATTCACAACACAATCCTTTTCAATGCATACGGCCGGAAAGTTTATCAGACAGATCTGGCAACAAGGACGTTGACTGTCCATGTTCCTGACGGCATTTATTTCATTCAGATAAACACCGATGCCGGAAATGTCTATCATGCCAAGCTCCTCAGGCAGGACTAATGGCAAAACCGTCAACTAAAACTGACAAATCCATGAAATCCACCCACATACTGTCCTCTATATTCGTCTGCCTGTTCTCCACGACTCTTTGCGCCAGCGAACTATCGATGCACCTCTGCGGCGATTCGATAGCCGGTTATACCGTCTGCCTGCATGACGGATCCATTCCAGTCTCTACCCCACAGTTTTCAGGCGAATTGAACGGTTCTGTTGAAAATGAAGATCATTCCATCAAAGAAACCATTTCAAACTGGAAAGCGACCGCTGCCGTTCAGCATGGAGACACCATCACCCTTACAGGGATTGTCAGACTGTTAAAACTGGAAACAGATCTGGCTATTTCTGTCACATACCGGCAAATCAACAAACAGGTGGTCGAAAAAGATATAGCATGGCGTCAGACGAATATACCACTGCTTTTTTGCTCCATCAATACAGCCCTGAACACTTCAGAAACAGCCTCCAGATGCTGGAGCTTTGATGATGCCGACCAACGTGGAGGTGTCGTCCACGAAACGTTCCCTGCTGCCGGTTATATGATCGGCGATACACTTTGTGTCGGCCTGCTGACAGATGCCGGCAATAAAAATCTCTGGACACGGAATATCCGCCGTCGGCCGTCAACCGGAGAAACCGGTTTCAGAGCGATCCGTGAAATCTGCGATGCCAACTTGTTCCGGATTTTGCCTTCCGGCCAACGGGCACCCAATAAAGACCTTGTCAAACTGACACTTGGAGAGTTGTCAGATTTCAATCACCCTGTCAAATTGATCTCGTACAAGACGCCGGCTTTAAAGGAATGGACATCATACAATGGAGCCAAGTTGACAACAAGTCAAGGCGTTTACCTCATAGAGGGAAAAAACGCGAACACTGATCTGGCTGGCTTCCGAATTCCTTATCACCTGCCGGACGGATTTTATACCGTCCGTTTCAAACACCGTTCGACCAATCCAATTTCGTTGAGACTCTTTAAAAACGACGGAACCAACAATCAGGATGTACAAGGATTTCATTACCAAACAAATATACCATCATCAACGAACGGCTGGACGTCATTGGAAGAAACGGTTTTTCTGGCAAACACCGAAAATGGCCTCACCCGGTTGCTGATCGCCGCCTCCAATCTGAAAAAAGGTCAATCTTATAAACTGGCAATCAAGGATCTGGAAGTCATTCAGTCGGTTGGCGAAACACGAGCCTATCATCCTCTGAAAGCAGGCGTGCCGCAGCTGAAACGCACATTCATCTTCGCCACCCCTGCCAGGCCAACGTTACATGACTTCCGGCTGGCTTCTCAGGTCTGTCTTTCTGATGGACTCCACTTTCATGGAACGGTTGAAGAAAAATGCCTGTATGCCTGTTACCAGATGTTGATGTGGATCACAAGTTCCGACAACTTTACGCCGTTAAGCGTTCCGAGTATTAATTATGCGCCTGACATGTACAACAGGGATTCTTTTTGGAGCCTGGCAGGCGTTAACGACAAAGAAAGCAGTGAACAGGTTCTCAATGCCTGGGCTGCCACTCAGAACGATGCCGGAGCTATCGGAACGATCATTACCCCTTGCATGGGCAGCAAAGAGCTGAAGGGCAACGACGCGACACCGGAGTTCCTATGGTTTGCCTTGATAAACCATCGCAACTATGGAACACCATTACCGCTTGAAAAGCTCAAGAAAGCTTTCGACTATTGCATCAGAGAATTTGATCCTGATAACGACGGCATCTGCAAGGCAACTTTTGTCTTAGGCCAAAACGACTGCGCGGACTATCCGGACGGAACGTCTGATTTATCTGTCAATCAAGGTATGTTTGCAGTTACCCTGCGGGTGGCTCAGGCACTTGGGTTGCCTGTCCGGTCTGATTACATCGAAAAAGCCAATGCCGGTTATCGTGCGTTTTACGATAGCAAAAAGGGCTATTTTCTTGATAACCGGTCTTTCGACTACGTCATATCATTTAACTCGTTATTGCCGGAATTTGTTTCCTGGTGGCTATTTAACCAACCCATTTTGTCATCTGATATGGTCATCAATACATTGAACAAAATACCCTCAAAGAATGGCTATGCTCCATTAATTGCTCATGTCAGAGATACGTTTTTCACGAGAGAAAACGAGCCCTTCTCCCCAAACCTGTACTGGGATAATGGCATTTACTACAATGCGGGAAGCTGGATGCGGGAAGAGATCTGTGGTTATGTTGCCGGACTGAAGCATGGATGGGAACCGGCAGAACAACGGATAAAGGATCGTCTGAAAGCAGAAATCACGCTAAATCCAGATGAACCGTTCAGTCATGAATTCCTGCCGTTTGATTTGCAGGTGCCTGGCTGCTGGTGGCCGAGCACCAGGGTCTTTTCCTGGAACGTGTTCGTATTAAAAGCATTGGAAGTGGCTGGCTTGCGAAAACCTTAAACGATAGCCTCAATAAGAAAAAAGGAATTGGCGCCGATTACACGAACTGTAGTGGTTGTTGGTGTAATGCCTGAGGGGGAAAATTACCAATTGGAGTGGTGGCAATGGCATCAAGCATACAATTTTTTGATTGAACCGGCGCCAATAGCACCAGCTTCACAGTTGGTGACGATTAGATTTAAGGTATATCAACTATAAATTAAGGCTTATACTGGAAGATGTCTGATCAATTTATGAGATATTGGATGGCAAAAACTCGTGTTGAACGGTATATAGCATAAGAGAGGTATGACGTTCCTGATGAATGAAGAAAAGAACTGGCGTCGGTTACACAAACTGTAGTGGTTGTTGGTGTAAATGCCTGGGGGGTGGGT
>JAUZOU010000325.1 GCA_030706285.1 Bacteroidota bacterium | reverse complement strand
TGCTTCCATTGCTTATAAAAAAGGGGCAAAGGTTATTTTGAATCCGGCTCCGGCTCCGGCTGGAAGCTTGTCTCCCGAGTTGCTGAAATGTCTCTATGCCATTATTCCTAATGAAACAGAAGCAGAGTTGATTTCAGGTGTAATCGTGCACGACATTGATTCAGCCAAGAAAGCGGCTGAAGTCATCAGCGCAAAAGGGGTCGAAGTGGTGGTAATCACTTTAGGCTCTATGGGTGCATTGATCAAAGACGGAGATCAGTATATCTCTGTTCGGGCGAATAAAGTGGAGGCGATCGATACAACGGCAGCCGGTGATACATTCTGCGGCGCCTTATGTGTAGCTTTATCTGAGAATATGAACATCCGTGACGCTGTCGCATTTGCATGTAAGGCATCCTCCATTACTGTGACCAGAATGGGCGCTCAATCGTCCATTCCTTTTAGGAGAGAATTGGATAGTTAAAAAAGAATAGATCTTAAATTTGTTATACATGAACACATCAACTTCTGGATGGACAACATGCCGGGCCAGGTGCCTACTGCTCTTGCTTGTTTCCTTTGTTTTCTGTGTGAGCGTTTATGCCCAAAGTGATGAAGTCAGCGGTACCGTGAAGGATAACAACGGAGAACCGCTTGTCGGAGTTACCGTTTTGGTAAAAGGCACCAAATCTGGTGCTACGACTGATTTAAACGGCCATTATTCGTTAATGACCAAGAATCCGCAAAGTACATTGGTATTTACCTATATCGGTTATCAATCTCAGGAAGTCCCTATTAATGGAAAGCATGTGATTGATGCTGTTTTAAAAGATGGGACAACCGATTTGAATGATGTTGTGGTCATCGGATACGGTAAAACAACCAAAAAAGAAGTAACCGGTTCGGTCGTCAATCTGAAGCGGGCGGATTTCAATCAAGGTTCTTTTACCAACGCGGCAGGGCTTCTTCAAGGTAAGGTTGCCGGTTTGACCATCACGAATCCTGGCGGAGGAGACCCCAATGCTTCTTATGAAATCTTGTTACGTGGTACCAATACACTTTCTGCAGGACAAGGGCCATTGATCATCATTGATGGGGTGGTAGGAGCCGATATCAGAAACATCAATTTTCAGGAAGTTGAATCGATCGATGTGCTGAAAGACGGATCGGCCGCCGCCATATATGGTACCAGAGGAACGAATGGAGTCATCATCATTACCACTAAAAGGGCTACGGCCGGAGCGACACGAGTTGAATACGACGGACAACTGAGCGCTCAAACAGTAGCAAGACGGGCTGTGCCACTGACAGCCGATCAGTTCCGTTATGTGGTGACGAACTTTATGCCTGCCAGAGTCGGAAATATCTACGGAGCCAGCACAGACTGGTTTGATGAAATTACTCGTTCATTCCCCATCAGTCAAAAACATAGCCTGGCATTTTCCGGAGGCTCGGATAAATTTTCGCATCGGACGGTGTTGAATTTTGAACAAAACCAAGGGCTCCAGTTAAAGAACAATTCCAATAAGTTTCTTTTCAAAAGTAACATCCATCAGAATTCGTTAGGTGGTTGGCTCACGTTCGATTACAACGCCAACTTCTCGAAAAGAGTGTATAATCCAGCCAATTACTCGGCGTTCGAACAAGCTTTTTATCACAATCCGACAGAACCGGTTTATGATGCAACGAATGTTGAGTCTGGCGGATACCAGCGCATATCCGAAATGGGCTATTTCAACCCCGTTGCCATGATCAACGAACAGAATGCTGAAAATACGGCTGACGATTATGGCGTGAATGGAAGAGCCACGTTAAATGTGTTGAAAATCCAAGGCTTAAAATGGGATAATTTTTTGGCATACAATCAACAGAATTATGAATCAAGGGTTTATCAGACGCAATATTATCCGAGTGCGATCGGCCAAGGTGGAGTGGCAAGCATTTCTAACGAGCGTTCGGCTGATATTCAATACGAAAGCATCGTCAATTATTCTAAAAACATCGATAAGCACGCGTTTCAATCTGTGGTGGGCTATGCCTATCAAAAAGGCTTTAATCAAAGTTACAGCTTATCCAATTACGGATTTGATTCCGATGATTGGTTAACCAATAACATCGGTGCCGGTACTGCGCTGGGAAAAGGTATGGCATCCATGGGTTCCTACAAAGAATCGAATACGTATATCGCCTTTTTCGGACGTGTCATGTACAATTACGATGAAAAATACCTGACTTCGGTTTCATTGAGAAGAGATGGATCGAGCCGGTTCGGTTCATCGAACAAATGGGGCTGGTTTCCGGCACTCAGCCTTGGCTGGAGAATAAACCGCGAGGAGTTTATGCAAGACGTCGATTGGGTAGACGAACTGAAACTCAGAGCCGGTTATGGCGAAACGGGCAATCAGGATTTTGCCAATTACAAATCGTTGATGCTCATGAAAACCAATGGCATGTTCTATTACAATGGAGAATGGATCAATGCCTATGCTCCGGCCAGTAATGCCAATCCTGATCTGGCTTGGGAAAAGAAAGCCGAATGGAATGCCGGCCTTGATTTTACACTGTTGAATAAGCGATTGAGCGGGACATTGGATTATTATTTACGGAATACGACCAATCTGTTGTACACTTACAGTGTGCCGACACCTCCTTATGTCTATGATGAATTGTTTACGAATGTCGGCCAAATCAGGAATACCGGGGTAGAGCTGACGATTAATGCCATTCCGGTGCAGTTGAAGGATTTTCGTTGGAATACGACCTTAACTTTCTCACACAATTCAAACAAGCTGATCAAATTTACCAACAGCGAATTTACGAATGGCGTTTATAAAGTCGGCTGGTTGAACAGCCCAATTGCCGCCTATTCTCAACGGCTGATCGAAGGACAAAGCCTCGGTTCTTTTTATGGCCCGGTATGGCTGGGAACCGATAAAGATGGGAAAGACATCTATAAAAATGCCATCGGCGGAAATGTGGCAGAATCTTCCTGGGAGAAAATCGGCTGTGCTTATCCTGATCTGATGGCAGGTTTGACCAATACGTTCAATTATAAAAACTGGGATTTGAATGTTTCACTTAGAGCTTCTATCGGAGGAAAAGTATTCAATACGTATGCAGCCCAGTATGATAATCTGACCAATCTGGGCTTGAAAAACATCTTATCTTCCTGGTTGGATCACACCAACTATACCGGCGGTGTTAAATATTCATCCAAATACCTGGAGGACGCCACCTACTTAAAAATGGACAATATCACCTTGGGTTACAATCTGAAATTCAACTCAACGGTGATTCAAAAAGCACGGTTCTATTTTTCGGCTCAGAACGTATTCTGCCTGACCGGTTATTCAGGTGTGGATCCAGAAGTGAGCTTGTCCGGGCTTGCACCAGGTATTGAAAGTACCAGCTATTATCCGCGAACCACTATGGGAACGATCGGTTTAAGTCTTACATTTAATTAAGGAGGTAGAGAGATGAATATAAAATTCTATACGATTTCGTTGTTTGCTGCGGCCCTTTTAATGGGGTGCACCAATCTGGACGAGGAAGTTTATTCGGAAATACCTGTTGACCATTTTTTTAAAACAGAAAAACAGCTTGTGGCTAATGCAGCCAGAGCCTATACAAAGTTGCAGAACTATTGCACGGAGCAAAGTCTTTGGACACTCAATCTGCAGGTTTCAGACGAATGTACGGTGCCTGTCAACGCCAACGGCTCCTGGGCAGAACAACGGTACAGAGAGTTGCAGTATCATCAGTTTACTGCTTCGAATAAGCTGATAAAAAAAGGCTGGGATTTTTGCTTTGATGGCATCGCTTCCTGTAATGAGGTGATTTATGAAACTCAGTTGTCAAAAATAAACTTTGAT
>JAUZOU010000324.1 GCA_030706285.1 Bacteroidota bacterium | reverse complement strand
GGTTGCTTTAAGTCGCCGTTCCGCTAGCCCGGACACGCTACTTGCTCCGATTCGAAAAACTAAAAACCGGGTATCGTTCGGCTGAATTTTCGAAGCGTCGCTTCGCTCCTCGGAAGACGAAAATTCCGGGCGCCTCTCTCCCCCCCGGTTTTCTTAACGTTTTTCTTCATAGTCGCCGCAGCCTGCCCGTGCCCGCTTCACTACCGGCTACTATTCATCAGCCGGCTAATCAATTGATCCTTTTCGGAGGGAACTCCACAAGTTTTCAATTTGATCCCAAATCATGGATCGAGAGTCCCCAAAGGAAAGGAAATCCTCGGATGTTGCAGTTGATCTAAAACAAAATGAAGCCTGACTATCTTATTGATAATCAGGCTTCATTTTGTTGTCTCACCCGGATTCGAACCAGGACAGGCAGTACCAAAAACTGCAGTGCTACCATTACACCATGAGACAATCCTTATTTTGCCTTCCTTTGAAGGCGTTGCAAAAGTACTTAAATTGTTTGAACCGGCAAAATGGCTTGGCGACTTTTTAAATCGCCTTAAGCAAGAAATAATTTTTCTTACCCTTTTGCCCAAGGATATAGCGGTTATTTAACAAAGAAGAGCCGTCCACTGTGGCATCAGAGTCTGTCCATTTTTGCTTGTTAACGGCAAAACCACCAGCCTGGATCAACTTCCTGAGTTCTCCTTTGGAAGAAAATGCAGGAGCCGATACGGTGAACAGGTCTATGATCTTGATGCCCGATTCAAGAGCCGTTTTTGAAATCTCATACGTAGGAACGCCCTCAAAAACGGATAAGAACGTCTCTTCATCCAGCTTTTTCAAGGTATCGGCCGTCGCATTGCCGAAAAGGATGGAAGAGGCTTCCATTGCCGCATTGTAATCTTCTTCCGAATGAACCATACAGGTCAGTTCCTTGGCCAGCCTCTTTTGGAGTAGCCGCAGATGTGGCTCTTTTCGATGAGCCTCAACCAATGCGTCGACTTCTTCCTTAGTAAGGAAAGTAAATATCTTGATGTATTTTTCGGCATCGGCATCCGTTACGTTCAGCCAGAACTGTACAAACTTGTACGGGGAAGTATACCGTTTGTCCAGCCATACATTACCACTTTCTGTCTTTCCGAATTTTGTACCGTCGGCCTTAGTTATGAGCGGGCAAACCAGTGCATAGGCCTCGCCGCCTTCAACACGACGAATCAATTCAGTCCCAGTCGTGATATTCCCCCATTGATCAGAACCTCCGACCTGTAACCGGCAGTTCTTCTCGCGATACAGATGTAAAAAATCGTAGCCTTGCAGCAGCTGATAGGAGAATTCGGTAAAGGACATCCCTTCGGACGATTCTGTGCTTAACCGTTTTTTAACAGAATCCTTGGCCATCATATAATTGACCGTTAAGTGCTTTCCAATGTCACGGATGAAATTCAGAAAAGAATAGTCTTTCATCCAATCATAGTTGTTGACAAGTTCAGCCGCATTCGGCAACTCACTTTCAAAATCCAGGAACTTGGACAATTGCTTTTTAATGGCAGCTTCATTGTGACGGAGCGCCTCTTCACTTAAAAGGATCCGTTCCTGTGACTTCAGTGATGGATCGCCAATCATACCTGTCGCCCCACCTACCAGAGCAATCGGTTTGTGACCACACCGCTGTAAGTGCATCAGCATCATGATGCTCACCAAATGCCCGATATGAAGGGAGTCAGCAGTCGGGTCTATACCTAGATAAGCCGTCGTCAGCTCCTTCTTCAATTGTTCTTCCGTACCCGGCATCAAGTCTTGGATCATGCCACGCCATTGTAATTCTTCAATAAAATCCATGTAGTTATGTTCTCGAATTAGTTGTTTCTAAGTTAAATTATGTTATAATCACTCTTTTAGATAACAGTGACTGAACTTTTAGATGCAAAAATACGTCATATTTCATAAATGACTATAAAATCAATAAAAAATTTGATTTAACGGTTGAGTTGAATTACTTTTGCATGTCATTATCATTTTGAGATTTGTACTCATTGGATAAAGATTTTAGCATTTTAATTTTTAATTCATTCATCTAAAAAAATCAAACATTTATGAAACCACTCCAAAGTAATGTGTTGATTTTTTCTGTAAAGGGTTCTATTTTAGGAACTAAAGTACATGAATCATTGATGAACACTAGAGCTGTTGTTGAAAACACCTATAGTGTTCAGAAAGCTGTGGACTTTATTGCTGAAGAATCACCTTGCCTTGTCTTCATCGATACACCATCTGATGATGCAAAAGCAATAGAACTTTGCAAAAAAATCAAGAAAACGAAAGAAGAACTCCGTTTTAGCATCTATTTTTTGGTTGAAAACAATCAAAATATCGAAGAACAGCTAGAATGGTTTGATTTAGGAGTTGACGAATTTGGGACTCGTGATACCAATGCCGCCCTCATCACCCGTCGTGTCCAAAACATCTTGGCCAAATATCTTGGTAACACGAAAGACACGATTCCTCAAAAAGGAATTGTCATCGACCGGGAACGTTATTTGGTTTACAAAGATGGGAAGGACATATTCCTGCCCCGTAAGGAGTTCGAATTGCTCGTGCTTCTTGCCTCAAAACCGTTGAAAGTCTTCACAAGAGAAGAAATTTTCAAATTGGTTTGGGGAAACAAGTCAATCGTTGGCGATCGTACTATTGATGTACACATCCGCAAGATTCGTGAGAAAATCGGCGAAAATTACATATCCACCATCAAAGGTGTTGGATATAAATACGTCGGATAAGAACAACTTTTCCTAAAAATAAGTGAGGCTCCCACCAATTCTGGGAGCCTCACTTATTTTTAACAGGGTTTGGGAATCGTTTATGGAGTTACAACCAATCAAGCGCAGCTGAAAGAACTGTTTTACAACAACCATGCCGGAAACAATTCGTGAAAATTCCGGTACAATTGGTCTTCCAGCTCTTCTATCGTTACTTGCTTTTCTTTGGCAATGGCAGAATAAATCGTATCCAACTGCCTTGATTCATCTGTTTCGGCAAACATCCGCAGTAATGGACAAGCCCTGAGGCCCTCAATCTTGAATTTTTGTCCGAATGACAGATAAAAACCGTTTGAAAGACATTGCTCGGCTTCCTGTCTGCCACCCCTGAATCCATGAATGATCCAGGCCGGTACATGAGGATAGGTCCTTTTTACTGCCATGACCTCGGCTAACGAACGTACCATATGAAGCAGGACAGGCTTTCGCAGCTTGTCTGCCAACGCCGCCTGAGCATGGAAAAGTTGTAGCTGATGATCCAAAGGAACCTTGCAGACTTTGTCCAGCCCGATTTCTCCGATTAGTAGAACAGTGGGCAAAGCAAAAACCGGTTCAAGCCTGGAAACTTCTTCCATCGTCCACTCCATCGTATTCCAAGGATGTATGCCAACGCTCAGTCCCAAGCCTGGCTTCTGTAAGTCAACTGACAGATACGGCTGTTGCTTGTCTGGCTGGACGTTTAATATGCAAAATACCGACAAAGGGGCATCAGCGTTGTGGCTGTGTATATCGATCAACATAGGCAACGTTTTTCACGGAACAGGATCATATCCGTGACCGCCCCAGGGATGGCATCTGGCAATGCGTTTAATGGCAAGCCAGCCTCCTTTAATCGGCCCGTATTTCCGGATAGCTTCAACGGCATATTGCGAACAGGTCGGTGTATAGCGACACGAAGCATGAGTCATCGGTGATATTGCCAGCTGATAGAAACGGATCAGGCCGACGAAGATTAATTCGACGGCTTTCTTCAACAAACGATCCGGACGAAAATTTGGATTAGCCATGTTAAATGACCGTCAGATGGTTGTAATCTTTTCTATCTGAAAGGCAATCTTATCCAAT
>JAUZOU010000323.1 GCA_030706285.1 Bacteroidota bacterium | reverse complement strand
GGCAAACCTGAATTGAGCAGTTCAGTCATCTACTTGCTCAAAAAGACGCTCTGACCGTTCGACTTCGGAAGTCACCGTCATATGGTTTTATAAATCAGGTTGTAATTGATAGGATTCATGAGGTATCGTTTAACAATCTTGTTACTGTACATTTCAGCAATTTGTCTTCAGGCACAAAACCTGAATCAGGCCAAAACATGGTTCCTGCAAGGCAAGTATGAAAAAGCCCTGCCTGTCTTTAAAAACGCCATCCTGCAAAAGCCAGGAGACGCCAGTCTTCATTACTGGTATGGTGTTTGCCTGCTGGAGACTGGTAAATCAAGGGCTTCAGTGCCCTATCTTAAATTTGCCAGCACACGCAGGATCCAACAAGCAGACAGGTCTCTGGCCATTTGTTATCTAAAGCTTGGCGCACCGGACACCTCCTTAACTTACATTGATAAATACCTTTCCAACACCAGCCTGACTCAAGCCAACCGCGGAGAGGCGCTTAAACTGAAAGATTCCATCCAACATGCCTTCAGTCAGTTTCAACATGTGGAAGATGTCCTGTTCATCGACAGCGTGATCGTACCAATGAAAAATCTGTATACCTCTTTCAGCCTGTCAAAAGAATCCGGCAAATTGATTCAGACGCACACCTTATTTCCACGCTTGGCTGCATCTTACGGGCACACATATATTCCGGAACGGAACGACAGAGCTTATTATGCTGATTCAATCCCGGGCAAAGGACTGGATCTGATCGCCAGAAACCGCATCCTGGACGGCTGGGATACGCCGGAAGTGCTGCCGGACTGCATCAACAGCACCGGAAATGAACTGAATCCGTTCATGCTTCAAGACGGCATCACCCTATATTATGCTTCCGACGGTCCGGGTAGTATCGGAGGCCTTGACCTTTTTGTTACTCGCCTGAACCCATCATCAAAATCCTACCTGCTGCCGGACCATCTGAACAGACCGTTCAATTCACCGGCAAACGACTATTTTCTGGTGATCGATGAAACGTTGAATCGAGGTTACCTGGCCACCGACCGGCATACAAAAAAAGGGTATGTCACCATTTACACGTTCATTCCAACTGTTGAAAAGACATTTCTCAAAGACAAGAGCCAGAAGGAGCTGGAAGATTTTGCCCAAATACGATCCATCCGGGCGACCTGGGCCGGCAAAAACGTTGATTCGCTGCTACATGCCCAACGGCCCGTTAAGCAGGCAGCAACAAAGGCCGGGACAAACCCGGAAGGCAACTTCCAGTTTTATATCAATGACAGTACGACCTACACCAGTTTGTCAGCATTCCAATCTGATGAAGCCAGGCAGTTGTACCAGCAGTATTTGACCAAACAATACAACCTGACGGTCAATCAAAAAGCGCTGGATGAAAAAAGGCTCAAGTATCAGACAGCATCAGGAGACATCAAAACGCGGCTAGGCAATGAAATCCTGGCCATCGAAACGATGCTTGCTTCCATACAGAAAGAATTGCCGGCCCTGGAGGTCTCGGCCCGTAATCTGGAGATCAAGGCTCTTTCAAAATAAATTCAAAGACATGAATTCGTGTCTTTTTTTTTACGTATCTTTCCACAAAATTTTTTGTTATGGGCCTTGCCTTCATCATCGGACTGATCGTTCTGGGAGTATTTTTCATGGTCATTGAGATTTACCTGATACCAGGCATCTCGGTAGCCGGAATTGCCGGGACTGCCTGCCTGATCGGTGGTATCGTGCTTGCCTACATGTACTATGGAACAGTCACGGGGACTTTGATTCTCGGCGGTGCAGGGTTACTGCTGGCCATCGTACTCTATGCGTTCTACAAATCAAAGGCTTTTGACAAGATGGCACTGAAAACGGACATCCATTCAACAACCGAACCGTTCAGAGGGTTGAGCGTTTCTGTCGGAGACAAAGGCCTGACGGTATCCAGACTTGGACCGATCGGCAAGGTACTGATAAACGGAGTCACCATCGAAGGCCGTGCCGAAAATGAGCTGATCGATGCGAACACTCCGGTGGAAGTCATCGAAGTAGGCACCTACAACGTGGTGGTACGCAAAATCGAACAACAAGCTTAATGTTTTAATCTATACAAACCAAACGACTATGCTACAATTAATTCCGACGCTGATCATTATACTGATCATTCTGCTGGCCATCATTTTCTTCTATTACATTCCCTTCTTCCTGTGGCTGTCCGCCAAGGTTTCCGGAGTGAGTATTTCATTGATCCAGCTGTTCCTGATGCGTATCAGGAAGGTGCCACCAACGATCATCGTCAATGCCATGATCGAAGGACATAAGGCTGGCTTGAAAACGTTGACCAGAGACGAACTGGAAGCCCATTACCTGGCCGGCGGGCATGTGGAAAAAGTTGTCCATGCGCTGGTATCCGCATCAAAAGCCAACATTGACCTGACCTTCCAAATGGCGACGGCTATTGACCTGGCCGGTCGTGATGTCTTCCTGGCCGTACAAATGTCCGTCAATCCAAAAGTCATCGATACACCACCGGTAGCAGCGGTTGCCATCAACGGTATCCAACTTGTCGCCCGTGCTCGTGTAACCGTGCGCGCCAACATCCGTCAACTGGTGGGTGGTGCCGGTGAAGAGACCGTCCTGGCTCGTGTCGGAGAAGGCATTGTCGCTGCGATCGGTTCCGCAAAATCACACAAGGATGTACTCGAAAGTCCTGATTCCATTTCCAAAGTTGTACTGAAAAAAGGGTTGGATGCCGGAACAGCGTTTGAAATTCTGTCCATAGACATCGCGGACATTGACGTTGGTAAGAACATCGGTGCCGAACTGCAGATGGATCAGGCCAATGCTGACAAAAATATCGCCCAAGCCAAAGCAGAGGAACGCCGCGCAATGGCGGTTGCCCTGGAACAGGAAATGAAAGCCAAAGCGCAGGAAGCCCGCGCCAAAGTGATTGAAGCAGAAGCAGAAGTGCCTAAGGCCATGGCTCAGGCTTTTCGGGACGGGAATCTGGGTATCATGGATTATCAAAAAATCAAAAACATCGAGTCTGACACCAGAATGCGTGAAAACATCGCCAAACCTGGCAGCAAGGCTGATTCCAAAGACTAATCAATCTGTCATGAAACAATTTGCAGAGTCTGAATTAATGATCAATGCAGATGGAAGCATTTTCCATCTGCATCTTAAACCGGAACAGCTCGCAGATACGGTCCTTTTGGTCGGCGATCCCGGCCGGGTCGATATGATTGCCAAACTGATGGATCGGGTTGAGTGCCATGTCGCCAACCGGGAATTTGTGACCGCAACCGGTACATACAAAGGCAAACGCCTTTCGGCTGTAGGGACAGGCATCGGTTCTGACAACATTGACATTGTCATCAATGAACTGGATGCCCTGGCCAACATTGATCTGAAAACGAGGCAAGAGAGGCCTGAAAAAAGGCAGCTCAACCTAATCCGTATCGGCACCTGTGGGGGCATGCAACCTTATATTCCCGTCGGCTCGTTCCTGATTTCAGAAAAATCGATTGCCTTCGACGGCATGCTCCACTTCTATGGTGGAACAGAATCCATCCGCGACCTGGCGTTTGAGGAAGCCTTCTATCAACAAATGAACTGGCCTGCCAGCTTCAACCGGATCTGTGTCGTAACGGCCAGCCCTGAACTGGTCAACCGGATTGGCGGAACCGATATGAAAAGAGGCGTCACCATTACAGCCAATGGTTTTTACGGGCCTCAGGGCAGGGAACTCCGCGTGCCGCTTGCCAAACCGGACATCAACAGTTTGCTGGAAAAATTCGAATATAAAGGCTACCACATCACCAATTATGAAATGGAAAGTTCGGCTGTAGCAGGTCTGGCAGCGCTGTTCGGCCATCAAGCCATGACAGT
>JAUZOU010000322.1 GCA_030706285.1 Bacteroidota bacterium | reverse complement strand
TTCGACCAGTCTCCTGTAACATATTCACGTAAATAATTGACCTGATATTCCAACATACCGGCGCCACTCACCTGGCTCTTGATGGAACAGTTCCTGTTGACATAAAAGGTTGAGTGGGTGTCTTTCACCACTTCAATAGGAAAGCTATAGACTCCATACCGGTCGTTTTGGTCTTTTGTCTTGAACGACCCGCCGGCCAAAACGAGTTTCGGTGAAGTGCCCAGGCCTTGATCGATCATGGTCGCGCCTTCCATATAGAGTGTTCCACCTTTAAGCGTTGTGTTTCCGGTATAAGCAAACGGCTTGTTAATAGTCAGCTGACCGGCTCCGTTAAGGATCAGGCCGCCGGAACCTTCGAAAGAGCCGTTCATGGTCACGGTCGTGCCACTGTTGGCAATATTGAATTCGGATTCGTTGTATAAAGTGGCACTCCTGTTCGTACTGGTTGAGGCACCGGTATATTTCCAGGCTCCACCTTTCCAGATCCAGTTCTGGGCAAACTCCTGCGAAGCACCGAGAGAACTGGCAATTCCTCCGTCTTTCAGACTGGAAAATTCCACGGTTCCATCCCATAATACGGAGGCACCGGTATAGTTATTCGTCGCACCAAGTGCCAACTTGCCGGCACCTGTTTTGTTAAGAGAGCCGCTACCGCTGATGCAGCCGGTTCCGCTGATGGTCACATCCCCATCATCCCGCATGACAAAGCTGCTGACCGGCACTGTATCGTTCAAGGTTACATTGATGGAAGAAAGCGGTTCGAACAACACGGCCCTCAGTGAGTCAAATTTGGTCGTGCCATTATTCCAATTGGTTGACGTGTAATCCCAGGTTCCGTTATCGGCACTCCAGGTCAGATCAGGAACATAAGCGGCCGGATCAATAACCGGGACCTGAACAGGTTGCGTCTTGACCGTTAACGCCGGGGAGTAATCTGAAAACAATGTACTGTTAAATGCCTTTATTCTCAATGTATAGGCAGTAGCCGGTTCCAGATTGTCGAGTACGACGTTCTGAATGCCCTTGGCTGTCCTAGCCACTTCCGTATAGCTGTTGTCTTTTAATTGTTCAATGATAAAACCATCTTCATTTTCAGTATAATCCAGCCATGAAAGGGTCAACGAGGTTGGAGCGGAAGTATCCAGAGCGAATGAAACAGGCGTTCTAAGAAAAGCCTGTCTGTTGTTACTAGTTAAGCTGTTAATGTAGTTTTCAATATTGGCATATCCGTTGGAAGCAATCGTCATCGCATCATCGAGGGCAGGATTTGTCCCGTTTACCGATTCCCAGGTATCCGGCATGCCATCGTGGTCTGTATCGATGCGGCTGGTTCCGGCCCAGACAGTCCAATTGGTAGGTGCCCCAAAAGGCAGCTGGGTTTCGTCCGAAATCAACTTGCCTTCCGTACCGAAAGAAAGGACTTCATTGATCATATACCAGTCGGCAATATCGCGGTAAGGCAATGAGGCTCCGATGGCCGGGATCAACGAATCGATCAATTTGGTGGCAGGAAGAGTGGTCAATGCCGGATATGCATATGGTGCAGCCTGAAAATCAGGCCCTCCTGAATAATCACTGTTAGGAATCAAAGACGGATTCAATGTCTTGTCAACATTGCCGTCATACCAGTTGCCACTGGCATACAAGTGGAAATTCGAATTGCCTCCGCTGAAGGGAGTGCCGCCACCCGCCGGCCCTTTAATAAATAAATTGTCTGTTGCATTGCAATAAGCATCACTGGTGGACTCACCACCCATGATATAGGCTGCATTCTTCCAATTGTACACCAGGTTGTTTACATATTGGTTTCGGCCTTTGACTTTGTTATTACGTGTCGTATTATCCACGTACAAATTCCGGTACAGGGTAATGCTGTCTGCCTGTATCAGACCACCGGCTGAATGAGGCAATAAGCCTTGACCGATAATGGAATTTTGAATGGTAATATTTCCGAGCGTCCCTTTGTCATCCGGAGAAATGGAAAAAGTTTCATCCAATCCCCATGAAACGGACAAATGATCGAATATCATATTGGTACCATGAGCGGCACCAGCCGCATCACAACCAGACGTTCCGCCGTTTCCCATTCTGAAACGGATATACCGTACGATGGTGTTATTAGCACCGGTAAAAGAAACACCGTCGCCATATACTGTAATGCCTTCACCCGGGGCTGTTTGACCGGCGACATACAAATTGCTGGAAAATACAATACGGCTGCTGACTTTAATGACGCCGGCCACATCGAATACAACAATCCGGTTAGATTGGCTCACGGCATCCCGCAAAGACCCCGCACCGCTGTCATTCAGGTTTGTTACATGATAGACAGTACCTGTACGCCCACCTGTGGCATACCTGCCAAATCCTTCGGCGCCCGGAAATGCGACCAATTGAGCAAACAAGGATGGAACAGACAGTGAAAAGAGTAAAAAAACAGCTATGGATAGTACGTGTTTCACAAGGTATGATTTTTTAGATATGATTGGTAACCCAGCCTCCTGTTATTGCAGGAGGCCGGACTACCATTGGTTATAAATAAGCAATTAATTTCGTTGCTTCAGAATCATCTTCTGGGTTTCAATCGTTCCGTCCGTATACAAATTGCGGACAATGGTCACCCCATAGACAGGCGCTTTCACCTGTACTCCGGCTATCGTATAATAGCGTGTGGAAACCAGTGTCTTCTTAACAACCGGTTTGTTTACGGCAACGACCGAATCCTGGCCTTCACCCATCAGTTTCACGTCGAAGACCATCATGTTGCTGTTCGTTCCCAGATTGGAAACACTCTTTATCTTCACGAAAACAGGCGCTGTTGCATCGTAATAAGCAATGTTCTTGCGAATGTACTTGTCACTAACTGAGGTCAGAGTATCCAGTACTGTCCAGGTCGTATCAGTCAACGCCTTGGCCACCGATACTTCCAGCTTTTCAACAGTCGTATTGCCTTTGGCGCCTGTCATCCAGACAGTCACATCAAACGGGCCGTTATAAGCCGTCGTAGTTACCAGATAACCGGTTGTCGGATCCGTCGAAGCACTGGTTCTCAGGAAAGAAATGGCACGGTTGCTGGCACCAGTGTCGCCATCAGTATACGGACTGTAATTCCCGGATGTTGCAACTGCCGTTGCCTGAAATGTGACACGCTGTCCCCATGTTCCGGCCATAAATCCATTCTTAAAATCTAACGTCTTTTCCGTCTTATGGCCTAATGAATCCGTATACGCATATCCTTTGGCACCAAAAAGGTCAACATTCTGGGTTGTCATCGTATCAATCCAAACTGTCGGTGAATCATTAAAATTAGCCCATACCAAGGTCTTGGCGCGTTCCTTATAACCATCAATAGTTATTTTCTCGGAAGCAATATCAGAATTGAGCTTACCATCCTGAACAGCTATCGCTTTAACCGTGCACGGTCTGATCAGGGTAAATGGTACCGTATATTTCACAGCTTTTGCTACTACCGGAGTACCACCATTCGTCGTATAATAAACGGTCGCTCCTTCTGATGCTGTAATAGTAACAGCTTTTCCTGTTTCAGCTGCAGCAACACTAATTGACGGGGTAGCAGCCATCGATTTAACCAGAACGGTCGCTATCGTCACAGAGCTATTATCAAATCCTTGCTTGACGGCAATGGCTTTGATCGTACAGCTATCCGTAATAGACAGGGTATCTGAATATACCAGACTACTGGTGGTCGGTACAGTTCCATTCAATGTATAATAGATCTTGGCATCTGCTGTCGTTGTAGACAGAGAGACTTCAGTCAGTTTGTTCTTATAAGCCATCGAGACCGTCGGAGCACTGGCCGGAAGGACCGTACTTTTTGACTTCAACAAATAATAAACGGCATTGCTGATTAACTGGAA
>JAUZOU010000321.1 GCA_030706285.1 Bacteroidota bacterium | reverse complement strand
CGTCTTGCCGATTTCATTGCCCGATACGGCTGTATTCGGATCGTATACATCGTATTTCACGACGGCCTGAAACGGTGACTGCAGGATGTTTTGAATCAGATAGACATAGTAGCCGTTGAAGTCTCGATTGTATACATCACCGGTAGCAGCGGCAGTCAAGCTAGCATTGCTGGCAGCCATTCCAGGTTGCTTACCAGAGAGATATTCAGCTTTCAGCTGAGTGATACCCGGAGTCCAGTCATAACTGAACTGGCCGTCAAGACCTAAATACTGACGGCTGGTTTCATCGCCTTTTTTGCCCGTGGTCGCCGTAAAGGCTTCAACGCCATTTACGTTGGTCATAGAATAGGTTTTGGCCGTCGTTGTGGCAAATCCGCCTGCGTAAAAAGAAGCACCCAGTCCCCATTTCAATCGCTCGTCCGAAGTGGCTTTTGAAGCAGACAGGTGGGCAATCAGGTCTTTATAACTATCGGTTTCTACGTTAATGCCATTACCGGCAAACAACCCGACATCCAGCTTGATGAAATTCCAGGGAGACGTCTTCGGGGCCTGCAAGGTCAGTTTACCTCCCAGATCTTCCTCCCCTGGAAAAAGTGTTTGAATGACGCGGGCACGTTCCGGCGATTCAAGCGAACTGGACGAATAAGAAACCTCATAACCAAATGGGCGATTGAACACACCACCTGTTAAGGAGATGGCTTTCAACCAAGGTTCTGTCAGGCTTACATACGCATCTTTCAGGCCAAGGCCTTTTTCTGTCATGTCCAATTGCATCACAGCCTGTGCATTGTCATACGTGTACCCTACTTTCAACCTGCCTCTGCGAACCATAAACCGGTTGTCGATGCCTGAACCGAAATTACCACCTTCCATACTTGAAATACCTGCCGTATCAGCTTTCTGATACTGTGCCTGTACATAACCGGTTATTTGCAAACGTTTTGCAATATCATTGTCAGATTGCAACTGCTCAACGGCTGCAGCCAAGGGGTTTTCTGCGGATTCCTGTGCCATGACAGCTCCAAAACCGGCAACCACAAAAAGTGTGGATAACATCAATCGTTTGTTGGTTTTCATTTGTTTCAGTTAAAATTAGTTCTGTTGATTACACTGCAAAAGAACGGAGTGCTTGTTACAATGCTGTTTCATCAGGAATAAATCACGATGTCAGACAAATTGCTTTTCTTAGAATCACATGACATGATCTGTCTTAAAAAAAATGTACTTTTGTCAATAAGTGTTTTTCGACATTTCGGTGATTGATTGTTTCAGATTTAACAAGACAGCTGACGACTATGTTTGGCCATATCAGATCTCTTTTCAATAAGATAAGACCGGCGAATAGCCATAAGGAAGTATTCGTTGAACAACCGGTGCCTGAGAAGCATGACATGATAAAAGACTTCTTTGAGAATAGTCCTTCAGCTATGGCCGTATCGAATAAGGATACGACTATTTTTACGGTAAACAAGGCTTTCTGCAACATGTTTGACATGAACAGAGAAAAAGCCATCGGCGAGAGTTGGACCAACTTTATCCCGCCTGATCAGTTACCTTTTCTCAGAGAAAAATTCCAGCTGATCTTTAAGGACCCGGCAAATGCCCAGACTGAACTGGAGTATAAATTCAAGACGAAGGCCGGCGAGACAAAATGGTTACTATTATCCGTTTCGCTGATTCCTGGAATCAAAAAGCTCGTTGCGACATTTAAAGACATTTCTAAGCGCAAACTGCTGGAAGAGGAAAAATCCCGCCAGTTTTACATTACCGGAAAAAGTCTGAATGAGATCTATGTTTTTGATGCAGTCACGTTGAAGTTTGAGTACCTCAACCAAAGTGCTTTACACAATCTGGGTTATACGTTAGACGAGCTGAAAGACGAGACGCCTATCCTGATTAAACCCGAATTCACCGAAGCATCCTTCAGAATGTTGATTGAGCCCTTGATGAGTGGCAGCCAAGAATATCTTGTTTTTGATACCATTCACCGCAGAAAAGACGGCTCGGATTATTTCGTTGAAGTACATCTGCAACTGTACCTGCAAGAAAACAAGAAAGTACTGTTTGCCGTAGTCAACGATATGACTGAACGCAGACAATCGGACTCCGCGTTGAAAAAAAGCCATGAACTGGTCGAAACAATGGTCAACAACCTTCGGGGCGTCGTATTCCGGTGTGAAAACGATGATAACTGGACCATGAAATACATTAGTTCCGGCATCAACGAATTGAGCGGTTATACGGCAGAAGAATTCATCGAAAACAGCACACGCACCTATAGTTCCATCATCGAACCGGCGGACAGGTCGATGGTTGCCTGTGAGATCAAAAAAAACATTTCCCGCAAAGAGCCCTATACGGTTGAATACCGCATCCGGACAGTGACCGGCGAACAGAAATGGGTTTGGGAACGTGGCAGAGGTGTTTTTGAAAAGGACCAGCTGATTGCTCTGGAGGGTTTTATTTCTGACATAACTGAATTAAAGCAAACAGAAGAAGCGTTGATCAAAAGCAAAAAGGAATTCCAGTCGTATTTCGACTACAGTTCTGCCGGATTGACTGTAACTGCGCCTGACAGCAAGTGGATTGAAGTAAACCAACGGTTGTGCCGGATGCTTGGCTATACCAAAGAAGAGCTGACCGGAAAATCCTGGCTGGACTTCTCTGTTCAGGATGATATCGATACCAATATGGACCTGTTTAATCAGGCATTGGAAGGGAAAATCGATTATTATGAACTTGAAAAACGGTTTATCCGTAAAGACGGAAATGTGATCGACGTCAGCCTTTCTACCGTTTGCCAGCGTAACGACGATGGAACAGTCAATCATTTTCTCACGTCTTTAAACGATGTGACCGAACGTAAAAAGTCTGAAAAACTGAACCGGACACTGGGTAAAGCGATCGAACAAAGTCCGGACTCGATCGTCATTACCAATGCCGAAGGAAAGATTGAGTTCGTCAATGCCCAATATATTGCCTTCATGCAATACTCTCTGGAAGAAGTGAAAGGTGAAATGCCCCACATTTTTCAGAAAAAAAACGTGTCTGCCGAGCTCTATGACTTGATGTGGAAGACATTGCACGCCGGTAAGGTCTTTCGTTGTGAAAACTTCCTCAATAGAAAGAAAGACGGGACGTCCTTTTTCGAAAACATCATCGTTTCCCCGCTCATCGATACTAACGGAGCCATCAGCAATTACATCCTGACCCTCAAGGATGTGACTGAAAAAAAGCGAATCATGGATGACCTGATAGCAGCCAAAGATAAAGCAGAAGAAAGTGACCGGCTCAAGACGGCTTTTTTACACAACATTTCGCATGAAATCAGGACGCCGATGAATGCCATTGTCGGTTTTTCCGAGTTGCTGGACAGCCCTGACATCTCGCCCGAAAGGAAACAGTTTTTTGTCGAAACCATCATTCAGAACAGTCATCAGCTGCTTTCCATCATCAACGACATCGTCAGTGTAGCTACCATCGAGGCCGGTCAGATTAAGTTCAATGAAAACCAGATCAATCTGAACCAGGTGTTGCAGTTCCTGTACAAACAATTCATCTTACAGGCAAAAGAAAAAGCGATCGCACTTAACTACAGGGCCTCCTTGTCAGATACTGAAGCCAATGTCACAACCGATGGCACAAAACTGACCGAGATTCTGACAAATCTTATCGGTAATGCGCTGAAATTTACCAAATATGGATCAGTGACTTATGGCTATAACGTGACAAACGACTTCCTGGAGTTTTATGTGGAAGATACCGGCATCGGCATTCCAGCTGAAATGTACGACGAGATATTCAAGCGCTTCCGCCAAGTGGAAACCTCCTCCACCAGGAAATTCGGCGGTTCCGGACTTGGATTGTCCATCTCGAAAGCTTATGT
>JAUZOU010000320.1 GCA_030706285.1 Bacteroidota bacterium | reverse complement strand
GTAAGCATCGCTGACGTTTGATTGCTTAACGTACTGCCTGATTCAAGTTGGCTTCTGCTGTAATTGTACACGTCATTCCCTATTGAATAAGCCAGTGCCGCACTCACTGTCAGTTTATTGATGGATAAACTGGTAGTAAACGATCCATAAAAATTAGGATTCGGATTACCGATCACCTGCTTGTCTTTACTATCAATGATGCCATCGTTGTTAACATCTGCAAAATGAATATCACCGGCACCAAAAGCAGAATAAGTACCATCTTCATTCAATTGTTTCAAAGCTGAAGTCGCTCCGGAAGTTGCATCCGTATGAGCGGAAGCTGCTTCTTCAGATGTTGCGAAAACGCCAAGGGATTTGTAGCCATAAAAAGAGCCGACAGGCTGTCCTACGGCCGTCAATACTTCCCCGCCATAAACGGAGGTGGTGAACTGACCGCTTGGTAAGGCAGTCACTTTATTCTTGTAATGTCCGACGTTCAAGCCGACTTCCAATTTGACATGTTTCAAATTCAATGCCTTGACTGTTGTTGACAATTCAAAGCCGTTGTTGGTCATCTTACCGTCGTTTCCCCAATAAGTACCGACACCCGTTGTAGGCAGAGCATCTTTCAATACCAGCAGGTTGTCCGTAACACCGGAATAATAATCAAATGTGACGCCCAGGCGTTCATTAAACAAACCGAGGTCAAGACCCAGATTCGCTCTTCTGGTTGTTTCCCATTGAAGCTCTTCGTTGGCAACATTACCAATAACAATACCATTCGCCTTATTTAGAAACCGGGTATACGTAAAATAAGACATTGCCTCATAATCCGGAATACCATCGTTTCCTGTCAGGCCATAGCCCAAACGGACCTTGCAAAGATTGATAAAATCCAGCGGTTTCATAAACGATTCGGATGAAGCAAGCCATCCGAGATTAATTGATGGAAAGACGCCCCAGCTGGTACCAAGCATCTGGAAACCACCCTTCGTTTCTTTTCCGAAACGGGAAGACGCATCCATAGAAGTTGCTGCGGTAGCAAAATAACGGTTGTCGTAATTGTATTCAGCTTGCAAATAATTAGATACGGACTTGGTATTGTTATTGAGCCCGTCAACTTTCAGAAAATCATAGCTACCGGTAATCGTCGTGTTGTTATCGGCTCCGGTATTGTGTTCTTCAGCATAATCAGATTCAAACTTATCAACAATAAACCGTAGGCCGTAAACAGCATTCAAATGATGATCACCGAATTGTTTCTTATATTTCAATCTGGTATCATCGAAAATAGCAGCATCATGCATCACCTGACTGTTGACTTCATTCGTCGAATAGCCGCCCCATTTCTCAAGGTATTCAGGCGCTGTACCATTCATAGGAACGAACCGTCTTTCATTATTCTGCATCAGACTGTAATCAAATTGTGAATTCAGCGTCAGATTCGGATTGATGCGATACGTAGGATTGGCGTCAACATTTATGCGGAATTGTTTGACGGCATTCAACGCATTTTCGATGACAGCCGAAGGATTACCTATGCCAAAGTCATCGGCATCAGCATAATCAACCATAACATTTCCGGTCGAGGTAAATTTATGCGGACTAAAGAAAGGCGATTTGAGATTGGCAAGCCACGTTGGCGATGAATAGAAGTTCACACCATCGTCCACCATATTTCTTTCCATATGCGTGAAGCCTATGTTCAGACCAAGATCAGCGTCTTTTGTCAAATGGATGTCAGCATCAAACAGCGTATTGATTCTTGTCAGATCCGTCGATTTCACAATACCTTTGTCATTGGTCAGCCCAACAGAAAAATAATACAATGCTTTTTCATCGCCACCCATCGCACTGATCATATAATGATTACCTTGCCCGATCCGGTAGACCTCATCTGCCCAATCGGTGTTATTGTGGTACGTATTGTAAACCGGATTCGTCTTGTCTGTCACCAAATAATTAAACGAAGATAAATAACGACTGTCCACACCGGCTGTTCCGAGCAAATCGGTCGCATAAATCCGATAAGCCTCACCATCCATCATCGGATAAGCCCCCGGCGTATTGGTAAAACTGGTTGAAACATTCAATCCAATTTTCGTTACCTGTGAATTTGATCGTTTTGTCTTGATCAGGATCACCCCGTTTGAGCCTTTACTGCCGTAAATGGATGTCCCGTCTTTTACAACAGTCATTGATTCGATATCATTGACATCAATATAGTCCAGCACATTGGAAAAATAGCCCTTTTCAATCGATTTCATGTCATACATATTGTTCCAGATGACCCCGTCCACCACAAAAAGAGGTTGTGCATTCACATTGACGGAATTGATACCACGAATAAACAAAGAGGCGCCTATTCCGGTTATTCCGGAACGGGTAATAGATCGTGCATCTGCTCCCAGTGAGGTCTGAAACAGTTCATCAACAGAAAATGCCGGAGACTGCTCAATCCCTTTCATGCTCTTGATTGAAGCCGTCTGGACTGTCGTTGACGACGTCCCAGTCAGATTGTCAATTTGTTTGTAAAAATTCGTAAAAACATCCGAATACAAATCTACCGTCAACACTTTCTGGTTACGTACTGAAATTTCTCTGGTACCAAAATCGTAGGCTTCAACAGACAGAACGTCTTTCGGTGACACATTATCCATCGTAAACCGGCCGTTTTCGTCCGTTACGACCGATACATTTTTACTGATCACTGCGACTCTGGCAGCACTGATCGGTTTTTTTGTCCCAGCATCAAGTACGATGCCAGAAATCGTCTCAGCTCCGGCATATCCGGAGATTGTCAGGATTCCCGAAACCAGCAAGAATTTGATAAGGCTTTTAATGGACAAGTCCCTGTTCATATGTTTAATTTTCATGATTCGTTTTATATGCTTAACTGTGTTTTTCTTCATTATTGAACAGGTTCAAGAATGATGCAATCAATACGTATCTTACGGTTAAAGGCAGCCAGATCTGCCGTAGTGACACCCGCAGCATTTTCAACTTTCAAATAGACAGTCGTATACTTCTTGTTTGTTGAAGTGAGGGTGGTCAACGTGGAATTAACCATATCCGGCTGATCGACAATGTTACAGTAGGGGAACTCAAAATTCCTAGCAACCAGCAACTTAGTCATCTTATCCGGGCTTGTAGTATTGGTGGCAAGTGTCAGTTTCGAATCGGTCACCACTTTTCCGTTGCTATTAACATAGCTCAGGTAGCAATTCACTTTGTAAGGTCTGTGATCTGATGTATCAACAACCGCTGTCGGTACAAAAACAACATAAATATTGTATTTCGCCGACAAGGTATTAGGTATTGGGAACTTCACAAAAAGCTTCGATATTGAGCTGGACGTCATAGGGTCACAAGTAATGTAATGTTGATTGGATACATCCAGGCTACTTCCAAGGCTTGACACGCTACTGATGGTATAGTTTGACTTTTGTCCGGTCGTTTCACTGAAGGTCTCTGCCTCTACACGAATTTCCTTAAACCAAGACTCCGCCGGATTATGCCATAACTGACTTGTTCTATAGGCATATCCGTTACTTAGCAAATATTGCTCACTTCCCATGAATAAGGAATCAGGATGTAAAAATTTATGTCCGTACGTCGAATACAATGCCCCATCTGCAAGTGGTGGAGTCAACCGTTTTCTGAAAACGAGGTCCCGAATAATCGTCCATTTCGTATTGGCCATTTGTGCTCCAATACCGCCATCTTTCTCCAACGTTTTGTAGAAAGGCGAAATCCTGTCATAAGCATCATTCCAAGCACTGTTGTCCGGTATGATCATTGTGTAAATGCTATCTTCCACATTCATGTCTCCCAGATAGGTTAGCATTTTGTTGGTTGTCTTAAAGACAGAATCCACAAAAATGCCATCCTGATAGCTCTTCGACACAT
>JAUZOU010000032.1 GCA_030706285.1 Bacteroidota bacterium | reverse complement strand
GGCAACAGTGAACCATCCGTTTGCAACAGCGAATAGTTTTTATTTTTAGCACCAGACCAGTAATGACGGACTTTCAACGTCAGACTGGTCTTGTTGTTTATGACATAGGAAGCAGCCAAAACATTTGATAGGGTATAGACATTCCGTTTGGCAAACAAGATGGAATCGTTTGAACTGCTTTTATCGACAAACCCACTCTCATTGAATGACTGTTTAAAACTTCCGGCATATTCGAGCTGAACATGTTGGCCTACCTTCCATACCAAGTCTGCATCGCCAAAATAAGCATGTTGGTCGGTATCGAAATAATCGGAATGTCCGAAATGGGCATAAACGTAAAAGGGCTTTCGCCAATCTGACTGAATGTTATAGTTATTCCACCAGTTCCGTTTAGTTGCATAGTACCTGCCTGGAACCCGTGTTTCGTAATATTCGTGCGCATTTCCCTGAAATCCACCGTTCAGATTGATATAATAATTGTTCTTAAACGTGACATTGAAGTTGTAACCAGTCTGCGTTTTCGAAAAGGCATCGGGTTGGTACATCCGGGCATATGTCGTCCAGATGTTTCCATTATACTCCCTGATCTTCCAGAACGGTTTCACTTCCTGATAATAAACATAGGCATTCGTTTCAACTTCGTTGTTGTGATCCATATAGCCAAGGTCGTTCGGGTTGTATATGTCAGTGATTAAATCCTGTGAAATACCAAAGTGAACCTTCCCTTTGTTTTTATCCAGACTCAGATAGCCAGCTGCTCCTGTTTCATACGTCTCTAATCCCCTGACACTAACGCCACCCTTTCCGGTCAGCGCCCAGTTCATTTTCTTATTCCGAAGGACAAACTCTGTAGCCGTTACATTGGCTCTGAACGGATTGTCGTACATGGAGACATTAGTATTGATCAGGCTGACATACGAATTGTATTTCAGCGATTTATCAACGACCGATACATTGTAGTTCGTAAAAGGCTGCACCATGACCTCCCTCGAACTACCGGCAGAATCTGTCAGCGTTGCATAAGCTGGCAACGACATGGCATTCAGCACTCCGATGCCCCATCCTTTTCCGGTGCGCCCCGATACTTTAGTCGCATTGACCAGTTGCGTTTCGCTGCTGCTGCTTGTTACCGATTCCCCATCTTTCAGCTGATCGGAGGCCGAAAATTTCGGAGCCGCCCCTATCCGCCTCGAATAAAAAATCCCGGCCCGGTTGAACAGCTCCATCCCCTCGGTAAAAAACTGACGTTTTTCATTGTAATAGAGTTCATACGGCGTCAGGTTCAGTTGCCGGTCATCCGACTGTACCTGCCCGAAATCGGGAATTAGCATCATATCCAGGGTAAAACTTTCATTAAGACCGTATTTCAGGTCGAGTCCGGCTTTATAAAGAAATGGATCGTCATTCTTGCCTGCATTGAAATAGGTCGACAAATACGGACTGAGAGACAGCCTGACCGGTGGTTTGATGTCCTTGATGCCGGTCAGTGCGCCCTCTTGATAGATAAAACCAGAACCATTGCGGTCTATGAAATTCCAGGAATTGTTCGAATTGTAGCGTCTGATGTTCCTGAAGAAGTTAAGTCCCCAGGTGTCACCTGCCTGGTTTGAAAAACGCAATGCGGAGTATGGAATCCGCATCTCAACGATCCAGCCTTTGTCGGTTATGCGGGTTTTGCTATCCCAAACAGCGTTCCAATCGGAAGATTCGTTATCCCCGTCACTGTTCTTGATCGCCTTTATATCGACCTGGACACCGGCCGGTGTCACAAAAAAGCCATACGCCAGCTGTCCCTGATTGTACGGATCGATGTAAACACCAAAATAATCGGAAGTACCGGTATCGTCCCTTTCTGTCAGGTAATTGAAGATACTGTCCGGTGAACTATCATACAACATGGCTCCGACATAAATGGCCGTCTGATCGTAAAACAGCCAAGTTTCAGTGGGCTGAAAAGAAGGTTTACCATTGTAGGGCTGTAGCTGGACGAAATCTTTGGCAGGCGGCACTTGTTGGTAGACAGGCTCATCCAGCACTCCGTCGACCGTTATCGGAAGCATCAGCCTGTACGCTTCCATGCTTTTTTTTTCGTTAGCCATCAGCGACACGGCTAACGAAAGGAAGGCAACAACACCGAAGCTCTTTTTCATAGGAAGGCCAAGATTATAAGATTAACCGAAGAAATCACACAAACAGCTGATACATTCCAGTAAAAGCAGTTGCGTCAGCCAAATACGGACATCAATATCTTGACGCAAACCGGATCAAATTATAACATGAAGGCTAAAAAAAGAGCGTATATACCCTGCCTGGCCGGTCGAATAACCGTTGACACGAATGAACATTTATGACGGTTGGAATCTGATATGACGGTTACTGGAATCTGAAACTGGAAAGGACCAGTTCTCCTGTCTCCTTGTACTGATCAAAAAGCGGTTTCTCACACGTTAACGTCAACACATAGGCTTTTTGATTCCGGATCATCAGGTGCTGGTCCCTGATCAGATAGTAATTCGGGTTTTTCTCAGAATAGATGATGTTGTGGTATTCGATTCCATTTGAATTTACTCGCTTGCTTTCAATGATTTCCGGCTCCTCCACATACATCTTGATCTCGTCTTCAGATAATTTGGCAAACTGATCCAAATTCATCTGCGGATCTTTCAAATCCTGAATCATGACATTGATATTGTCGGAAAACTCATCTTCATTATAAGACAGTTTGGTATAGAAAATCACATCCGTCTTCATATAACCAGTCGTATCCAGCTTAAACGCAGCCGGATAACGGATCGTATAACCATTTCCTTTGAACGTCAGCCAATCGGCAGGAATGTCATTCCCATGAACTTCCTCAAAACCAGTCTTGACGCCCGGATACTCCTTCACTTCCTTTTTCTTGCAGGCAACAAGACAACACAACAGGGCGACAACTCCCACCCAACGGAACAATGACCTCTTCACTTTTACACATTAATCCGGTGCCCGGCCAACAACCCGCACAAAGCGTTGCAATAGGCTGAGCACTCTAATTAGACTTCAGCAAATACCACGATGTAATTGTGCCCATATTTTTTGGCACATTTCGGACAGGTGGTATAATACAAATAATATTTCTTCGCAGTTTTTCCTTGACTCTTCAGATAGGCATCCGTTTCCTTAATGTATTCCGGAACCTTATGGTACGGACCGTCAAATGTTTTGCTGATAAAGGAACCGGAGAGTTTGACCGTCTTTGCCGGTGCCGGAACCTCTTTTGTTACAGCCATATAGAACTCGCATTTCCAGGGAGACGGATCATAGTTCAGCATCAAAAAATCCTTTACATCCGGTCTTGCATCGTCTGTTTCAGCCAACGCCCAGAGCCTTTTAATGGCCTTTGCATAAAAACCAGGCAAAGGCATGTGCATAAACTGCGGCATCTCATCAAACAGGAACAATTTGTCCTTCCACTCATGAGTGGCACCTTCCCACGGTTGCGGATCAAACTTCGGACAACAAACATCTTCTTCCATGGCTAACTAAGATTAGATGAAT
The DNA here is from genome assembly GCA_030706285.1 of Bacteroidota bacterium. Lineage (GTDB taxonomy): Bacteria > Bacteroidota > Bacteroidia > Bacteroidales > UBA1402 > UBA8389. The sequence continues at coordinate 11,212 of JAUZOU010000032.1, read as the reverse complement.
GATACTAGTCAGATAAACAGTCTCAAAGATAGCAAAAACGCCTGACAAAACTGCCAGGCGTTCTCTCTTTTTGGCAAACAGACTTACAGACTCTCACCAAAATCCTCACGGAATTTGGCCATTAATTTTTCAGGCCAATCGGATACCGGGGCCAGTTTACCCATAAAGAACCGGAGCACAGTCGGTTCATAGACAAATTTGAGCCCACCGATCATTTCTCGATGGTCATATAGCCAGGCTAGCCGGTCTATGACGTACTTTATCTGCGACAGCGTAAACACACGACGTGGAACCGCCAACCGGAGCAATTCCATATCGGCATACGTTTCATTGCCTTCCTCATCACGTTGATTGGAAATAGAACCACGTTCCATCCCCCGGATGCCGGATATCAGGAAGAAGGCGGAAGCCAGGGCACCAGCAGGATATTCCGTCTGCGGAAGATGAGCACAAAAACTCATAGCATCCACATGAGCCCCCAGCACTCCAGGAGGCGTAATCATCGGAATGCCTTTCTTCATGGACTCTTCAACGAGGTACTTAATGAAAGAAGGGCTCTGCGAAATCATAGTCTCGTCCAGCGTTTCATACAACCCGACAGCCATGGCTTCCACTTCGCGAATGGAAATACCACCATAGGTCAGAAAACCTTCATACAATGGCACCAGGGCTTCCAGTTCTTTGTAAATGGACTCATCGTTGGTACAAATGCCGCCACCACGGGACGAACTCAGCTTACGGGCAGAGAAATAAACAATGTCGGCCAGGCCGGTCATGGTGAGTAATATCTCAGCCATCGATTTATCCTTGAACTCTTCTTCGCGCTGCTTCACCAGATAAGCATTTTCTCCCAGCAAGCTGGCATCGAGCACCAGTCTGATCCCGTATTTGTCGGCAATAGCTCTGACATCACGGAAATTCTGTACTGAAAACGGTTGCCCACCGATGAGGTTGGTCGACGCTTCCATCCGGATAAACGGAATGTGTTCCGTACCGGTACGGATAATGCACTCTTCCAGTTCCTCAATGTTCATATTCCCTTTAAACGGATGGCTTGAATTGATCACATAGGCCTCAGGATAGAGCAGTTCCACGATACGGCCGCCATTCTGGGTGATGTGCGCCATCGCCGTTGTGAAATGATAGTTCATCGGAATCAGGCTGGTTTTGTTGACATAGGCCGCAGCCAGGATATTTTCAGCAGCACGTCCCTGATGAACAGGCAGGTAATACGATTTGCCCAGCACGTCATTCACGGCTTTTTTCAACCGGTAAAAACTTTGCGAACCAGCATACGCATCATCGGCCTGCATCATCGCAGCCAGTTGCTGATCGCTCATCGCGTTGGTACCACTATCGGTAAGCATATCCAGAAATACATCTTTCGTACTTAGTTGAAACGTATTGAAACCGCCTTCTTTCAAGGCTTCAAGCCTTCTTTCGATTGGAACAAGATTCAGCTTTTGGACAATGCGGACTTTATGCAATTCAAGAGGAATGTCTTCGCCGGAATAAAATTTGACAAATTGTTTTTGATCTGATGGTGTCATGAGTCAGGTATTAGATAAGATTTAACATGTGACAAATGTATAAAAAAATGGAACCATTGTTCAAATTTCAATAATTTTTTTGCGGATAAAGTGTTGAAATGAAACCAATATTCCTAATTTTGTCACAATTGAATAGTACAAAACGTCAGAACCGATGGAGGCCATACGAAGTTTTTTCAATACCGGAGTTACAAAAGACCTGTTATTCCGCATCCAGCAATTGGACAAGTTGGAACAGGCTATTAAACAGCATAGTAACGAGCTTTTATCCGCTATGAAAGCCGATTTGGGGAAGTCACCTGAAGAGGCTTACCTGACTGAAATATCCATTGTGCTGAATGAAATCCGCTATCATAAATCACATTTGAAACGGTGGGCCAAGCCAAAACGTCTGAGTAGCGGACTGGTCTTATTCCCGTCAAAAAGCCGGATCCTGTACGAACCGTTTGGACTGGTACTGATCATCGCTCCTTGGAATTATCCATTTCAATTGTTGCTTGATCCGCTGGTAGGAGCCATTTCCGCCGGAAACTGCGCCGTCTTGAAACCATCTCAGCAATCACCGTCCGTATCAAAAGTCATCAGCAACATCATCGGTCATACATTTGATCCCAATTATATCCGTGTTGTTGAGGGAAACCGGGAAGCACTTAGCTGGTTGCCGGATTATCCATTTGACTATATTTTCTTCACCGGTGGTCTGAAAGCCGGACGGACTATCCTTGAGAAGGCTGCGAAAAATCTGATTCCTTGTACATTGGAGATGGGCGGAAAAAGTCCGTGCATCGTTTCCCCGGACTTCGACGTTCAGCTGGCGGCCAAACGCATTGTATTCGGCAAATTCATCAATGCAGGGCAAACGTGTGTTGCTCCTGACTATGTGCTGGTAGAAAAGAACTGTAAAGAAGCTTTGATCGAAGCGCTCAAACAATCCATTCATGAATTTTACGGTGTCAATGTGAAAGCAAGCCCTCATTATGGAAGGATAGCCAGTGACCGCTTTTTCCTGAGACTGATCGATACGATGACGCATTCAGGCGGTGAAATTGTGGAAGGCGGTGAAGCCGAAAGAGACCAACGATACCTCTCTCCTACCATCATCGATCATCCTTCGACAGACAGTGCCCTGATGCAGGATGAAATATTCGGTCCGTTGTTGCCAATTCTGACGTACGAGACCATCGAAGAGGCCATACGTTTTGTCAACGTCCGGAAAAAGCCGTTGGCCCTTTATTATTTCGGCAATAAAAAAGAAGCCGCGTTTGTACTGAAAAACACGACTTCCGGCGGAGCTTGTGTGAACGACACAATCTTACACGTGGCCAACAAAAAATTACCTTTCGGAGGCGTCGGTGAAAGCGGTATGGGCAAATACCACGGCAAAACCAGCTTCTACCTGTTCAGCAACGAACGGTCCGTCCTGATATCGTCCAAACGGATCGACTTTCCTGTCAAATATCCTCCGTACAAACAGTTCGACAAATTAAAAAAATTCCTCTGAGCATCAGGATTCTGACAGTTGAGGTATTTCGACGAAAAAGGTACTGCCTTTGAATTCCAGGCTTTGCACCCAAATCTTACCGTTGTGCAATTCCACGCATTCCTTGCACAGCATTAGCCCGATGCCCGAGCTCTTTTCTCCGTCGAGTCCAGGTCGTCCCTTCTCTCTGCTTATGTTGAAGATCAATGGCATCAGCTGTTCCGGAATACCAATGCCGGTATCGGAAACGCATAACCGGAAGTCGTTGGTAGGCATGAGTCTGGCCTGAATCGTGATGATACCACCCTGCGGGGTAAATTTGATCGCATTCGAAAACAGGTTCCGGATCACGGTCTCAATCATACGTTTATCAAATATGGCCTTCATATTGGGTTCTGCAATGATGCGTATCAGCTGTTTTTTCCGTTCAGCCCTCTCTTCCAGTGCCCCGAGGGTTTGTCCAATAAACTCATGGACAGAGACCTCAGTCGGCTGAGGTTTTAGAATACCCTGCTGCAGCCTGGACCAATCCAACAAATTCTCCAATAAATCAAATGAAGTCAGTGCCAGTTGATTCAGTAACTTCGCATAATCCCGCATTTCACGGACGGTCAATGTCGATTCCGGATCTATCATCAGATCGGTAAAACCAATGAACGAGTTGAACGGGCTTCGAAGGTCATGGGCAATGATCGAAAATAATTTGTCTTTTGTGACATTGATTTGCTGCAATTCAACCGTCGTGTCTCTCAATTTTTTGTCCAGATCGTTCTTTTCAATGGTATCCGCCAGAATATGTGTCAGTACCTTCAGCAATTTGATCGTATCACTGTCCACCTCCTTTCGCTCCTTAACGCCATCAAAACCGAAAGCGCCGAGCGTAATGCCGTTCTTGACCAACGGAATAATCAGGATTGATTGGATCTGCTCCTTGTCAAGTTCTTCTTTCATCCACTTAACAGGAAATTCAAATTCTTCTTTGTCTTTGATATAAACCAATTCAAACAAGCTGAGATATGTTTTTAATAGTTGAATCATATCCGGTTCGTACCCATCAAAAAACAGTCTGAATGAGGTCACATCCTCCGCGCACCATTCAAAGGAATTCGTAATAACAGGAGCCTCTGGATCAAACTTAAACAAATAACACCGGTCAACATGCAGAAACCGGCCGAACCGTTCAAGCAGTTGGTTGATCTTACCATCTATGTTTTCGGGGGTTGAATTGATAAAATCGGACGAGACATCGACAATCAGTTCCAGAAAATTCGATTTGTATGTCAGTTTTTCTTCAAGCAGTTTCCGGTCTGTGACATCAAACACGCTTCCAATGAGGGTATTTCCCCCTTCCATTTTGATCAGATTCGTGACATAGAGCACCCACCTGACCTGCCCGTATCCTGGATTTAGCTGTATCTCATTTTTGGAAAGACCTTCTTGTCCTTCATTTCTCTGGCTGAGCCGGCTTTCCACAAATGCCCTGTAATCGGGATGGATGAATTGAAGGATTCCAGATTCATACACATCCTTTTCCGTACACCCGAACATGTTACAAAAAGCGTTGTTGCATTTGATGAAACGGCCATTCTGATAAATAAAAACACCCGTCGTCGATTGCTCCGTCAATGTCCGGAACATGCCCTCGCTGGCCTGCAACCGGAGAAAGAGCGTTCTTTCTTCCGTAATATCCCTTCCGACACTGTAACAGCGTTTTTCGTTCTGATCGGCAACCGACCTCCAGGAAATCCATCGGTAGGTGCCGTCGCTGCATAAAAACCGGTTTTCAAGGACACTATCCTTTTTTCCACTCAGGATGTAGTTGAATTCGTTCTTCGTCTTTAACCGGTCGTCAGGATGAACAAATTCGATAAATGGGTTGGATGTCAATTCCCGTTCACTTCGCCCCAGCAAGTCGACGAAGGTTGGATTGACCGAACTGTAATAACCGTCAAAGCCGGAAACGCACAACATATCGCTGGCATAGTTGATTAGCATATCATTCCGGTGAAGTGCTTCTCTGGAAATGTGTTTATTCTCTTCATAGTGGTAAAGGACCACACACAACACCAGGCTGATCACAAAAAAGACAAGCATGAAATTGAGCGGCTGGTGCTGAGGGCAAACGCCAACCAGGGAACCGGCAAAAATAGCCAACATACCCAAATAGAAGACCAATGAATATTTCCATCCGACTTTCACCTCTTTCAGGTAAAAAGTCAGGAATGGGAAGGCAAACGACCACATCATACCCGATCCGGCATTTCCGCCGTTATAGAACAGATACCAGAAATCCAGGCCAGACAAACCAATCAGCCAATTCGCCCACAGACTGAAGTTTCTCAGTTTCTTATACAGCAGAAAATTCGCTGCTGAAAGAAGATAATACGCCCAATAAATAGCCAGCATCAACGGGTTTTTCAGAATCAGATTCATGCAAGTGACGATCACTAACAATGAGGTCTGTATCATAAAAAGGATCCATACAATGCGATTGTTCGTATTTTGTCCGGGGAACTTCATGTTCTAATTTTATTCATAAAGTGGCTCAATACCCCGACCCTTGGGTCGGAAACACTATTTATTCCATTTAATACATCGGGACTCGTCCCGGGACTGTTTATTTAGTGTAAGAAGCTTCAAGAGCTTTGATTTTTTCTTCAGCTTTCACTTCCAGATCCGCTGCTTTTTTCTTTGCTTCAGCCTTCATTTTTTCTGCTGTTAGTTTCGCGGCAGCCTTCACCAGTGGGTTTTTGGCGTTTTCAACCAGTTTGTTCCCTTCGGTCTCCGCTTCCTGAATCAGTTTATCCCCGGCAATTTTGGCCTGAGCACGGATTTCAGCCGCCTTCTTGTTCAACTCATCTTTTGCCTTGGCCACATTTTCATTGACGGTCGCACCGGATAATTGCCGGCTCAGTTTATCGGCCACAGTGGTCGTCATTTGTTTGGCCAGATCCTGCATATCCAGCTTCAGTGTAGGCTTTGTGAATGTTCCGCCAATCGTTCCCTTAAGCGAAGTCAGCCCTCTTTGAGACAGACCGGATGGCAACGTGACGTTGACTTTATAGTCGATGGTTTTATCAATGCCGGTGCTTCCTTCGAAATTCAGTTTCGTCGTTCCGACAGTCAGGTCAAACGGGGAAGTATGGACACGCCCCTTGTTGATACTGAACGATATGTTCAGGTTTTTAGGTGCGATGGTTCTCAGCGATTCGTTCTTCAACGTAGTTGCCAACAAATCCATCGCTTTTACACCTGAAACGCTGACATTATCAGACCGGAGCCTTCCTTTCCCGGTCAGCGTCATCAAATCCGGATTCAGGTATTTGTCCATTAAAGTATTGAACTGTAGACTCATACTAAAGTCTCCCTGTGTCTTTTCAAAGATTGGAACCAGCGATTTGACCATCGTGAACGTGCTGAACATTTGCTTGAATGAGACCTTTTGAAGCACCAGATTGAAATCGACGACCGGCTTCTCGACAGACGTTGCTTCATAATACCCGTTTACTCCGATCGAACCACCTAATGCATTGGCAGATAGATTTTTCAAGGTCACCTGCCCGTTCCGGACACCAACATTGCCCTGAACATGATCCATAGTCAGTTTATTGAATATCACTTTCTTTCCGGTAGCGTTCAGACTGAGATCCAAATTTTTGGGTAGTTGGAAAGCCTTCACCGCTTCCGGTTCTTTTTTTGTTGTCTTCGCTGCCGCCGCACCCGTACTCTTTGACATCAAATCATTCAGGTTCAGATACGTTGAATTCACGTTCAGGTGACCAGTCAAGGTCTTATTCTTAAAAAACCAAGGGATAAAATTGCTCAAACTACCCGTCGCCTGCACATCATTCTTTCCGATCAAAAGCGAAAGAGCACTCAGTGTAATTTGCTTCGGATTAAGGGCTATGGTGGCGTTGCGGATATCAACCGTCGGCAGTCCCGTTGAGACATACCTCAAACCGGTAGCCGTTGCCGTACCTGACGCCTTGAATTGTTCGTAACGGCCACTTTCCACATAGGACATCCGGCCAGCCGCACTCAGATTGGCATTAATCCGGCCCTTCAACATTGTACCCTTATCAAGCGGATAAACTTCCTTGATTTTCCCAAGATCCAATATGCCTTTGACGGTGGCCTTGAAATCCGGATCGCTCATCGGCGTTGTCAAAAGCAGGGTGGCATCAATCGGATTGCCGGCCATGTTCATATGAAACTTAGGTATGTCTACTTTCACATGATCCAACGGACCGCCGGCACTGCTGATATGAGCATCGATCCCTATCTGGGTAACGGAAGACGGTAAAGACGGATACTGGAAAGAAGCCTCTTTAACAGCCAGTTTCACATCAAAAGCCGGATAAGCGGTTGCAGTCATATCTCCTTTCACAAAAGCGGAGCAAGTCAGATTGCCCGTTGTCTTGACGGAACTGAAATTTTTACGATAGATGGACGGTACCAACGACAACAGTTCCTTGAAATCAACCTTCTGCGTATTCAAGGTTAAGTCCATCCGAACAGTTGACGTATCGGGCATTTGCACATACCCGTCAACCGAAACATCCATGTCATTCAGTTTGATACGATTGGTTTTGAAAGTATATTTGGAGTGCTTGAAGTCAGCATCCATAGCCATGTCAGCCTTCACCTTAACCTTATTCAGAAATGGGAAGTTGCCTTTGGAAAAAGACAGTTCGCCGATGGCTGATTTGGTTTCGAGCAACGTCTTGTCTGATGACAGATTGCCCTTTAGCGTACCGCTCCAATTGTCAATAACAGCCAACATGGACGATTCACGGTCATCATAAACGACGTGGGCATCCTTGATGGTTATTTTCTTGATTTTCAACGTCACCGAGGTTGTATCCGCTTCTTTTTCAGGCGTTGTATCCGGTTTGGTTATGTTCCAGTTGGCCCTACCATCAGCAAGCACCTTGGCATAAATAGCAGGTTTGTCCAGCTCAACCCGTTTAATCGTAACGCCTTCATTAGAAAGAAGGCTCTTCAGGTTGACGGTCAGTCTGATCTTCTCTGCTTTTACCAATGTATCGTTTCTGAACGTATCGACTCCAGCTACTGTCAAATCGGTCAAGGTGACTGAAACATCCGGAAAAGCCCTGAACAGATTCAGTTTTAGTTTACTGAAACGAACGTCAGCCATTAAATGTTTGTCACACTGTTTTTCAATGATGCCAGTGGCTTTTCCATTAAAAGCCAGCGGCAACAACAGCATGATCAATACGATACATGCAACGAAAAAGGCTAGGAAACGGGATAATTTTTTCATGGCCGGATCGGTTGTAATTAATCCATCAAATATACAAAATCATCGTATTTATTCGATGCGGAAAGCCCGAAAAAGAGCCCGGTCTGAATTTCGGCCGTTCTCTACCCATGCTGATCCGTTTGATAAATCAACGGCAAGAATGAGCTTGATGAAGCGTTTTTTTTGTTTCTTTGTAGCAAATTTACTGAAAAGTATCAACCTGAAAAGCACACGACATTGATTAGATTATCAACCTATTGCCTGAACCGATTACTGGCAATCGCCATTCTTCTCATTTCACCGGTCATTCATGCCAGCATGAGCCAAAAAATCATTATCAGTGAATTTTTAGCCCTGAATTCAACCGGGCTTAAAGATGAAGACGGCGATTATTCCGACTGGATCGAATTGTACAATCCCGGTGAAACGGCCGTTGACCTTACTGGCTGGCATTTGACGGACAACAGCGATGAACCAGGCAAGTGGACTTTTCCGGTAGTCTCTATCGGTGCGGGCGATTACCTGGTCATTTTCGCTTCAGGCAAAGACAGAGCCGTTCCGGCTGGACAGCTGCACACCAACTTCAAGCTTTCCGGTGGAGGTGAATACCTGGCACTGATAGAAGCAGACTCTGGAGTGATCTCCTACGAGTATGCACCCGCTTTTCCCCCTCAACAAACGAATGTGTCCTATGGCATTTACCTGAATCAGCAGACCTTTTTCTCGACGCCGACACCAGGGGCCGGCAACCGTCTCGGTACGACGGTGATGGATCCCGTCTTTAGTGCCTGTCGCGGATTTTATGACAAGCCGTTTACGGTAAGCCTTTCTGTCTCTGATCCATCAGCCGTTATTTATTATACGACAGACGGAACCATCCCTTCTGCAGCAACAGGTAAATGCTACACCGCATCGATACAGATTTCAACGACGACCCCATTGAGTGCCGTCTGTATCAGCAACGGCATAGCCAGTCACGTCGTTACTCATACCTATATTTTTCCGGAAGCCGTCGTTCGCCAATCAGCAACTCCGGCCGGCTATCCAAGCGGTTGGGGGACACTGCAATACGGCCTTACCAGCACGTATACAGCCGGAACCAGAGCGCCGGCCGACTACGAAATGGATCCGGACATCTGCAACAGTTCCATCTACAAAAGCTTGATAGACAAGGCTCTGAAGGCTATACCAACTGTTTCCATCGTAACGAATCCTGGGTATCTGTTTTCATATTCGGCCAATCCGGACACCGGAGGCATTTACATTTACACAGGCGATGTAGCATATGACAACAATAATCCAAAAGCGACCGGTTCGAACACCTTGGGAGCCACCTGGGAACGGCCGGCTTCGGTTGAATGGTATGATCCGTCCGACAGCAGCGGCTTCCAGATAGACTGCGGCCTTCGCCTGCACGGCGGCAACAGCCGGAAAAGCTACAATTCACCCAAGCATTCATTTACACTTTCATTCAGAAGCCAATATGGCTTTTCAAAACTGAATTACGACCTATTCGATGACAAAAAAGCCGTCGAACGATTTGACGATCTGGTACTGAGAGCCGGCTACAATTTCTCGTGGTTAAAGATTCAGGGAGGCTATACAACCTGTGCACCGGCTCAGTACCTCAACGACCCGTTTGCCCGGCAAACGTTGCTGGATATGGGAGCCCCGGCGTCTCACGGTAAATTCGTTCATTTATACATCAATGGCCTGTACTGGGGATTGTACGAACTGTCTGAGAAAATCAACAAAAAATTCGCAGAAGCCTATTTAGGGGGTGAAAATGCTGATTATGATGTGCTGAACGATGACATTGACACGTCCAAACCGGCGCTAGGCCTGGTTGACGGAAACACAGCGGCCTGGAACTCGCTGAAAGCACTTTCTGCCAACTCGGATCCATATAATGAGCTCATGACCAATCATCTGCTCGATATGACAAATTTCGTGGATTACATGCTGATGAATTTCTATATCGGTAATACAGACTGGGACAAGAACAACTGGTTTATGCTGAGAAACAGAATCGAGCCAGGCAATGGCTTCGACTTTACCAGTTGGGATGCTGAAACCAGCCTGACTGATGTTTCCCTGGACAAGGTGAATCAAGTGTCAGGCTTTCCGACCACGCTTTTCAGCCAACTGAAAAAGAACAAGGAGTTCAAACTGCTGGTGGCTGACCGTATTCAGCGGCATTTTTTCAACGAAGGAGCCTTGACGGCCGAAGAAGCAGCCAGGCGGTATGAAAAGCTGGCGTCCAACATCGATACGGCCATCATCGGTGAATCAGCCCGCTGGGGAGACTACTGCAAAGATGTATCCCTGGCTGATGTCACCACAAAAGTGCCCTACAACCTTTATGACCACTGGCTGCCCAGAAAGAATGACCTGATGACGAATTATTTTCCCAAACGCAGTCAACTTGTTTTCAACCAACTGAAAACAGCCGGATTTGTCCCATCGACAGAGGCTCCGCAATACAATTCACAGGGTGGTAAACTGTCCGGGCCTATCGAGCTAACCATCTCAGCCACAACCGGCTCGATTTATTATACCATTGACGGGACCGATCCCAGAACGCCAGTAACATCAGCCGTTTCGAACAACGCTTACCTGTACGGAAAACCGCTCCGCGTTATTGGAGCCGGTACGGTAAACGCCAGAGCTAAAAACGGTTCCGAATGGTCTGCCTTGTCTCAGATCACCTTCCTGAGCGAAGATACGGTGCATTTTATCGACAATGGATCGGGCATTCCGGTTATCGGCGGCAACCGTATTTGTGACGTCTTCTGCGTCAATTCAACCATTCACTTTACCCTACCTGCCGAAGGTTTCACCAAACTGGATATCTTCGGTACGGACGGGCACCTCGTCGCTACCCTGGCCAATGGAAACCTGCCTGCCGGTCATCACCAG
>JAUZOU010000319.1 GCA_030706285.1 Bacteroidota bacterium | reverse complement strand
TATATGTTGCGATTTGATTGTTCTCCATGACGGGCAAACGATATAAATCGGGGCATTCGGTTTCCAATCCAGGATACGTTGATTCTACCGTCCAATCGATCAGATTATCAGAAGAATAAATCCTCAGAGGTCCGCCGGCTATCACCATAAACCACTTATTTTGGTAACGGAATACTTTGGGGTCTCTAAAAGCGCTATTGTTAAGTGGATCTTCTGTCCAATCTTTTACAACACCTTCCTTCTTTTTCCAGTTTCTTCCGTCTTTGCTATAAGCGATGATAACCCGTTCTCCATTTCCATCGGCTGTTATGATCGAAACCATACCTCCTGTCAATGACGTTGATCCATCCTCCTCGGTGAACAATCCCGATGTATTTGTTTCATCAACAACGGCACTTCCTGAATACATGGCTCCGTATTCATCCGGATAGAAGGCTATTGGCAATTCTTCCCAATGAATTAAATCTTTACTGACAGAATGAGCCCAGTGCATTGGTCCCCAATTTAAAGCCGTGTAGAATTGATGAAATAAATGATATTCCCCATTATAATAAACCAGACCATTCGGATCATTGGCCCATCCTTCTTTTACGGAAAAATGATATTGATCCCGGTATTCTTCATTATAGTAGGACTCTGGATCTTTCCTACGAATGACGACGATGCGGTAGAGAATGGTTGCGTCTGCGTTTTTAGCTGTCAATGTATAGGTATTGATGCCTTCGTTAACAGGTAAGTCTTTGCTCAGCACCTGATTATCCGTATTTGTAATAATAACTTCTGTTGAAGCGGTTGATTTTTCAACATCAAGATTGATGGCCGTCGTGCTATTGCTTACATAAGCAATGTAAACATATTGATTCGGATCATATTGAATGTTATGTTCAACAGTACCATCAACAGATGAAATACTTAATTTATTAAATTGAGGATTATTAGTATTCGTTATTGGCGTTAAAATAGCATTCTGATAAGTCGCATTTGCTTCCCATGAAAGGAATCCGGCATAGCCTTCAAGAATGGCATCATTTTGTCCATAGATGGATGATGACGTATAGTCTGCCGTATTTGCAACAACCTCACCATTAACTTTGAATACGATATGTTTCCCGATGGCAGTAACTTCCAAATGGTATTTATTATCATCCGTTAATGTTACAGTTTTAGGGGAGACAAGATCAAACGCAGCATTGTTCTCAAATTTAAATAAACGTGTTAATCCTGTTTTTGGATTTATATTTGCGATGTACATGTTTTTATTACTTGTGTCCTTGTTGCCACGAAGTAACAAGGATGCTGCACAATCTTTTCTCTCGTTAAAGGTTACATCAGCTACGTATGTGAAATCTTTTGCTTCAATATTAGAGAATACAAATGAATCTCCCGACACAATGCTTGTTAAGCCATTTTTCCCGACACTCCATGATCCATTACTGTAATACAATTCATTCAGATTCGTTTTAAGGTCTCCCGATTCATTATCAATTTTAGTTCCCGAATAATTTGTTCTATCTACAAATTTTATATTCGAAAACAGCATTTCTGATTGGTAAGTCAGAAGTCCTATATAACCTCCTGTCCAATTGGATATATGCCCCTGATTCGTTAATTTTAAACTATCGGGATTACCGATTGTGTAGATGAAATCTCCGTTTTCAAAAACCTCGATACACATATGTAATGTATCATCGAAATTAAGATAATCCGGTTTTTTTGAAACCATTAAATCACCTCTGCCACTTCCAACATCGAATAAGCGTATAGGAGCATCTGATCTGCCTCTATCAAAATTTACACCTAACCATCTTGACCATGGATTTGCCAAATCCTGAACGCCAATTACCAATGAGGCACTTACTCCGCTGATGAGTTTTACATCTGCTTCATAGATAAAGCTCTTAAATAACTTTTGAACGCCATTATACATGGCAAAGTGATCACCTCCTGTATTGCTTAGTTTGATAGCGTGATCATTTACAATAGTGACGGTACCCCCATTTGTTTTTGAAACAAAATCCGTTAGATAAACCTGATTCCCGTCTGTCAGAAGCTTAGCTGATTTACTTTGCTGAGCATTGTTTATCATTGGAAGTAAAAGCAACAGCGAACACACTATTGCTTTGCAGTTTAATTTCAACGTGCGTTTTCCCATAAATAATGATTTAAGATTTGTTTTTCTCAATCTGTTCATCGATTGATGGCGACAAATGTATGGCTAGGAAATCCATGAAAATATAAAAAATGTTGCAGATGCATGTAAAATTGATTCACATTTAGTCGTACAAGTCATTGTTGTCCGGTAATGCCGATAAAGACAACGCCGATGTACACATACAATGGCAAGTCATGTTCAGAAAAATCCCTTTCTGAGAAAATATATTGACCGAAAAGGTCTATCGTTTCATTTAAAGAATCAACCTTTCATTAAAGGAAATATTATTCGCTTTAGCGCATTGTGGCAGGTTTTTCTGTAGCGTATTTTAGCTTTGTCTAATTATATGCGACAGATGATGTCCTCAAAATCCATCAATTTCGAACTGAATAAACTCATTGGAGCAAAGATGCTTCGGGTGCGCCAGTTGGCTGGGCTTTCTCAGCAGAATGTTGCCGATGATCTTGGCTTTTCGCCTACTACTTATTCGAAACTGGAGAACGGTAAAATTGATTTTACCGTGACGCGTCTTGTCCAACTGGCCAACTATTTCAAAGTCTATGCCGCTGATTTTTTGGATCCGAGCCTAGATGTTCCCCGGATGTTAAGCGAAGTAAGACCCATCTCCGAATACCAGAGTATGGAGACAAAATTTGAGGTGTTGAGGGAAATGTTCGGTAATGCTCTTAAATAGAGGTCATTAAACTGAAGGCCAGAAAATAGGTATCCTCAAATAGATGTTTTCAAGAATAATCAAAACGGTTTGAATCCCATGATTTCCCGGACACCTTCGAGGGTTTTCCGGGCATTTTCGCGTGCTTTTTCTGCCCCTTCGGTTGTTACTTTGTGCAGATAGGCTTCGTCATTGTAGATGTCATTATACCGCTCACGGATAGGAGTGACCACGTTGATGATGTCTGAAGCCAGCTGTTTTTTCAGATCACCGTAACGGATCTGGCAGGTATTCCATTTTTCATCGAAATAATCATAGGTATCCGGCGTGGAAACCACTTTGAGGATGGTAAACAGGTTTTCGATACATTCTGGTTTGGCGGCGTTCATGGCTGTTGGTCCGGCATCGGTGACGGCTTTCATCAACTTCTTCTCGATCACTTTAGGTTCATCACACAGATAGACGCAATTGCCCTCCGATTTGCCCATCTTACCAGTCCCATCGAGCCCGGGTATCTTGATCAGCTCTTCTCCGAAATTATAGGCTTGTGGTTCCTTAAAGAATTCGACGTCATAGAAATTATTGAAACGGCGGGCGAAACGGCGCGTCATTTCCAGATGTTGCTCCTGATCTTTTCCGACCGGCACCTTGTCTGCCTGGTGCATCAGAATATCTGCAGCCATCAGGGTCGGGTAGGTAAGTAGCCCAACATTAACGTTGTCCGGTTGCTTTCTGGCTTTGTCCTTAAAGGAGGTGGTCTTGGCTAGTTCACCCATATAGGCATGCATGTTCAACATCAGATACAGTTCGATGACTTCTTTAACATCGCTTTGCACGTAAATTGTGGCAATTTCCGGGTCGATGCCGGCTGCCAGATATTCGCAAAGCACTTCCTTGACGTTCGTGTGCAATACTTTCGGATCCGGAAGCGTTGTCAGCGAATGAAAGTCCGCAATGAAGAAAAAACATCTGTTTTCATGCTGCATGCGGATGAAATTACGCAAAGCCCCGTAATAATTGCCGAGGTGAAGTTTTCCTGTGGAGCGGATGCCGCTCAATACTGTATCCATTAT
>JAUZOU010000318.1 GCA_030706285.1 Bacteroidota bacterium | reverse complement strand
TTGAGCCGCAAAATTAAACTTATTCTTTGAATTGACAAAAAGAATAAAGAACTGATTGGTCATTGTTTTGAAAATAGTTCTCTCTGACTATCTGATAGTAGAATCAAATCCAACCCATCAGGTTTCTGTGTATCTTTGCCCAATAAACCTTCAAATGAATGAGCGGAAAGACTTTTTTAAACCGGTTAATACTACTATTGGCTGTTTTACTGGCCGGAACATTGGCAGCCTGGGGACTGCTGATGATCATCTTGCTGATACAGGCATCATTTGATATCCATTTGGTAGCACAACTGTCTGCCAAGTTGATAGAAGACACAGGTATGCTCAGGATAACACAGCTGATTCAATCGTTATGCCTGTTCGTCTTGCCTCCTTTTGTGCTGACCCATTTATATAAGGAGCGGCCTGACACTTTCCTCCGGTTCAGGACACCGGATGCAAGATACGTTCTGATGGCTATATTCAGTCTGTTAGTAGCCATGCCATTCATCAATCTGCTGGTAACCTGGAATGAAGGATTACGGTTACCCGATTGTTTGAACCATGTAGAGCAATGGATGCGCACCTCAGAATCAGCTGCAACCGATGTCACCAATAAGATGCTGAGTGGTTCATCCTGGACAGACTTGATGGTCAATCTGTTTATCGTAGCCATGGTTGCCGGTTTTGGTGAGGAGTTGTTTTTTCGCGGACTGGTGCAACGGCTATTATCGGATGCCTTGAGTAACCGGCTCGATTCAGGCAATTATCCAAAATGGGTTATGCATACCTCCATCTGGGTCACAGCCTTCATTTTCAGTGCCATCCATCTACAATTTTTCGGATTCTTTCCACGACTTCTGCTTGGAGCCTGGTTCGGCTATTTGCTGTGGTGGACCGGTTCCATCTGGGTACCGATCGCCGCACATTTTACGAACAATGCGCTATCCACTTTTTTTACATTTGGCCAAAACAACGGATGGTTTACCTCCAGCCCTGACCAATTTGGCGTAGACGATACCCTGTGGGCCACCCTTGTCTCCTTGCTGTTATTGGGATGTTGCGTTTTCTACTTTATTAAAGGTCCGTCAGAGAAATTAAACAAAAACTAACCTGATTTGTTTTCAAGTATCAGGGTCATTCATCCGTTTAATCAAATAAACACAGACTATCCATGGAATACAGCATCATACATGTACCGGAAGAACACCGGTTTTTCGTGGAGTTGGAAGGCATGACTTGCTTCCTGACCTATCTGCAGAAGGATAACGTACTTAATTTTACGCATACCTGGGTCCCAAAGCCGTTGGAAGGCAGAGGCATCGCCGCATCACTGGTACACGAAGGCCTGGAATATGCCAGGCTGAACAGTCTGAAGGTCATCGCAACCTGTCCGTATGTCGGCGCTTACCTGAAACGTCATCCTGAATATCAAGATCTTGTCTATTAGCTGATCCACCTGATTTCTCTTTAAACATACGCATTCACAACATTTCACAACAAATTGAGATGGCGGTTGGATAAATTCAGTACTTTTGCGCAACTATTTCATTAAACATGAAGACTATCAGACAGGCAACCACCCAGGATATCGGATTGATTCATGACCTGGCCGGGAGAACCTGGTTTAACACGTATGAAAACATACTTAGTCCGGATCAGGCTGATTATATGTACGATTGGATGTATTCTGAAGCATCACTCAACGAACAGATGACGGTCAAAGGGCACCTGTTTTTCATTGCCTTTGATGGAAATGCACCAATCGGATATGTATCTGTCAGTAAAGAAGATAAAGAAGTATTTCATCTACACAAACTATATATTCTTCCTGAACATCAAGGCGATGGCACCGGCAAGTTTTTACTGAACGCCATCTTTGATTACGCCAGAAAAATAGCTGCAGGAGCACCGTGTTCTGTCGAACTAAATGTCAACCGGTACAACAAAGCTGTTTCATTTTACAAGAAAATGGGGTTGCACATACATCAGGAAGGCGATTTCGATATCGGTTCCGGTTATCTGATGACCGATTACATCATGCGGATAGACCTGTAAGCCCCACTCTATTTCAATTTCCTTATAAAAAAACTGAGGATGATTCAACCTGAAAAAAAACGATTGATCCAGAAAATAGGATCTTATCTTCAACATCACATGCAAAAAAAACCTTGGCGTTATCTTCTGATCTTGTGGGAGGCACTTCTGCCATTTTTCCAAAGATGTTTGGCTTTTCTGAAAATTCAGAAAGACAAACATGTCGCCATGTACAGGCGATCCCCCTGGTACAAAAAAACGTTGATTGTTTTCGTTGATCTGATTGCTTGTTTTTTGCTCTACCTGTTTATCGTAGACATCAATCTCTTCTGGATGTTTGGAAAATCGCCGGGTCTGATGACCATCAACCATCCCAAACAAAACTTTGCAACAGAAGTCTACAGTGCTGACGGTCAACTGATCGGCAAATATTTCAGGGAAAACAGAACGCCTGTTAAATTCAATGAAATCGCTCCTATTGTCGTTGATGCACTGATCGATACCGAAGATGAACGGTTTTACAAACATTTCGGCATCGACTTTCAAGGATTGCTGGCTGCAGCCAGGGATATGACCAAGGGAAATGCCAGAGGGGCCAGCACCATTACACAACAGTTGGTCAAAAACCTGTTCAAAACCCGTTCGAACTATTCAACCGGCATAATGGGCAAAATCCCGGGCGTCAGGATCATCATCATGAAGACGAAAGAATGGGTAACAGCTTTCAAAATCGAACTGTTCTACACCAAGCATGAAATCCTGACCATGTATCTGAATACCGTCGATTTCGGATGCAATGCTTATGGTATCAAAACAGCCAGTAAAACCTATTTCAACACCACACCTGGCAAACTAAAGATTGAACAGGCTGCCATGCTGGTCGGTTTGCTGAAAGCCACCACCACCTACAATCCTCGCATCAATCCTGCCAAATGCCTGAAACGCAGAAACCTGGTACTGGATAACCTGATGACCCACCATGTTATCACTCCAGCTGAATGTGACTCGCTGAAACGGCTTCCGCTGAAGCTCAACTATACGGTCGAAACCATCTCAGACGGCCAGGCCAGGTACTTCAGGGATGCCGTGATGCAATATCTGGAAGCGTTCTGCAAAGAAAACAATCTGGACCTGTATTCCGATGGGCTGAAAATTTACACGACCATCGACACACGGATGCAAAAATACGCGGAAGAAGCGGTTGCCATGCAGATGAAGCGCGTACAGGAAAATTTCAACAGCCATTGGGGCAATACCAATCCATGGCAGGATGAAAAGCACGTTGAGATTCCTGGTTTCATTGAAAGCATTGCCAGAAAAACGACTTACTGGCGTATGCTGGCTGCTAAATATCCTCATGATCCGGACTCGGTAAAGTACTTTATGAACAAGCCCCACAAACTGAGGGTGTTTGATTTCAAAAATGGATCCAAAGAGGTTTTAATGAGCACGATGGACTCTATCCGGTACATGGTGAAGTTTATGCACTGCGGCTTCCTAGCCATGGAACCTCAGAACGGCCAGGTAAAAGCCTGGGTAGGTGACATTGATTACAGTTTCTGGCAATACGACAAAGTCCTTTCAAAAAGGCAACCGGGTTCGACATTCAAGCTGTTTGTTTATTCGGAAGCCTTCAACCAAGGACTCAGCCCCTGTGATTACCGGGTCGACCAGCCGATTGAATGGGACTTGCACGGATATGGAGATACAACCATCTGGAAGCCAGGAAACGCCAGTGGTTATTTCAGCGGAACAAACATGACCTTAAAATATGCGTTTGCCCGCTCCGTGAACAGTATCGCCGTCCAGGTAGCCAGAGAGATCGGCATCGGCAACATCATCCGGACTGCTCATGCCATGGGTATCAGATCCTATCTGTCCGAAACGCCTTCGATCAGTCTCGGATCA
>JAUZOU010000317.1 GCA_030706285.1 Bacteroidota bacterium | reverse complement strand
GAACCTGATGATGCAGTATATTGATACCCATGCTCATATTTACCTGGAAGAATTCCGGGACGACATCAGCGACGTTGTGCAACGGTGTCAAGAAGCGGGGCTTTGCGAAGTCTGGTTACCAGGCACTGATGCATCATGCCTGAAGCAACTGGAAGCTCTTTCAGACAACTATCCAGGCTATTTTCGATTGTTTGCCGGGTTGCATCCGGAAGATGTCAGACCGGATTTCCGCTGGCAAATCGATGTTATTTCGCAAGCCATTCAGTCCGGCCGTTACACTGGAATCGGTGAGATCGGCCTGGATCTTTACTGGGACAAAACCTATCTGAAAGAACAACTGGAAGCGCTGATCCTTCAACTCGACCTGGCTGTCGCCCACCACCTGCCAGTCAACCTTCATATCAGAGATGCATACGAAGCCATCATGCCCATCGTCCGGACCTACTACGACAAAGGACTAAAAGGTATTTTCCACAGCTTTTCCGGTACGCTGGAGCAAGCCCGTGAGCTGACCGAAACGGGTGGTTTCCTGCTAGGAATCAACGGCAGCATTACGTTCAAGAAATCAGAAGTGGCTGGCTTTCTGTCAACCATTCCCTTGAGACATCTGGTCACCGAAACGGACTCACCCTACATGACACCGGTTCCCTTCCGAGGCAAACGCAACGAGCCGAAATACATTCCGTTGATTGTCAAGTTCTTGTCTGGTTTATACAACGTGCCGGAAGCGGATGTTGCCGCGCAATGCCTGGAAAATGCCAGGAGATTAATTTCAGAGCAGTAACAACTACCGGTTACATCATCTCAGAATAAACAGAAAGAGCCTCCCAAAAGGCTCTTTCTGTTTATCTTTAATCTCTAAGAATTACCATACCCGCTCCTTAGGGCGGAATCATTGCTAAAGGCTTGCCCTTGATTTATTGATTAGAAGATTCACGGGTCGCACAAACCGGTTCAGTCATGTTCCCTCGGGCTTGCCCTTGATTTATTGATGTGAGGATTACTCGTTCTCCATCACCACTTTCTTTCGCAGAATGACCTGACGTCCCTTGGCCACCTGTACAATGGCCACTCCATTGAAATGGTTCAAATCAAGAACCTCCTCACTGTTATTCGTCTTCAGAACAGCCAATCGCTCTCCGAGCATGTTGTAGACGGTAATCACATGCTCACCTGTCATGTTGCCGACAACAATCGTCCCGGACATCGCGCTAACCGTTACGCCCGAATATTGAGGCTTCCCAATGCCGACAACGCCATTGCTATAGTCGAACGAAGTCACCTCAGACTGATTACCGGAGCCATCCACCGCCATCAGACAGAATGTCTGGCTTTTAGTCGTATCCATAGAGACGGCCAGTTCATTCGCAGACACGTTCGCAATCACAGAATCGGGTGTAAACACCTGATAGTACAGAATGCTATTGTCAGTGGCGTCTTTGTCCCATGCCAGCTTAACGCCGCCACTATCTTTGGAAGCAATACGGAAATTCGTTGGTTTGGCAGGTGCAACAACATCGGTGCTTCTTGAGCCGAACAGGCTCAACTCAGCAACCGTAGCCATCGATTTACCGCTGACTTCAGACAAAGCCACCAGTTTGACATACCGGCAGACCGTTTTGGGAAACGTTATCATTTTCTCTCCCGTATTGTTTGCCCAATAACCTTTACTAAGCAATTTCCAGTTGGTCGTATCCAGACTTGCATAAAACTCATATTTGGAAATGGTCCCGTCCTTGACATTGTCCTGACGAGGCAAATACGAAGCACCTTCGATAGAACAGGTATCGTTCAGGTCGATGGCTAATGTATGAGGATATTTGGCCGCCGTTGTTGAGGTCCTTGATGACCAGAAGGTGCTGCCAATACTGTCAAAGGCCAGCGCCGGCGTCTTTCCTGGCTCGAAGCTGCTCGCGTTCAGCAATGTCCATTTTGTATTCGATACCAAGGTCGCATTAAACACAAAATCCAGCTCGGCCATTGACGCAAACGCGTTACCGTTCACTTCACTCTTTGCCAGCACCTTCGCATACTGACAGCGTCTTTCAGGAAATGTCACAAGCTGCAGCGCAGCGCTATTCAGGAAGGTGCCTTTTACCACACTCGTCCAGTTGATACCATCTACCGAAGTCAGGAACTCATACGCCTTAATCCGCCCGTTTTCCATATCCTGACGCGGCAGATATTTAAAGCCCTTCAGGCTGATCAATTTGCCGAAATTGACCTGAATCCAGTGAGGATAGGCTTTTGCCGAGGTACTCCAGGGAGTGTGCCAAATAGTGGACGAACTGTTATCCAACGCATTAACCGGTGGATTATACGCTGTTCCGTTTTCATAACTGTCTGCCGTTACAGCCCAGGAAGACTTCTGCACGGGCTGGTCAACCAGATCGACATGGAATGTCAGAGAATCTCCTTTGTAGGTTATTTTTGAAATGTTAATACCGGCATCCGATCCATCAGAAAGGAAATCCCTCGGATTGGTCGTATTGTTGAAACTGGTACGACTGGTCAGGTTGCTGAATGTCGCTGCAGTTACGGTTCCGTTTGAATAGATCGAGCCTTGAGCTCTGTAGACATACACTTCATCGGGTGGTCCGTCCCCGTTTCCGTTTGCCGCCAAGGTATTGATACGGGTAATGAGCATGCCCATACCTGGCAGGTTGACTTCATACAACGCGGCAGGTTTCCGGTACTCCAGCGTGATGTATTCGGTCGGAGAATACGGGGATCTGATTTTATAACAGTTGTTGGTCGCTTTGGTCAACGGTTTCAACGTATAATCTCCGGATTTCGTAATCTCGGGTATAGTGGTTATCCACTGATTGCCGCTGTATTTCCATTTCATAAAGGCCAGCATATGAGTCAGGCTACCGCTCCAGGAACCGATCGGATCGATGCCATTGTCCGTATAATGATACAAATCCGGAGCCCCGATGACATGAAACATTTCATGGCACATGGTTGCCACGTCATACATGTTTTCCGTAATAAAAATATAGTTGCTGACCTTTTTGCTGTTAATATACACGCTTTTCATGTAAAGTGTCCATTGATGCGGCCACAGCAATTTGCCCCAGCCGTCTGCATTTCCTCTTACTACGACGGTCACATTATCGATGTTACCATCACCGTTGGCATCCAGCAACAAGCTGGAAGGGACCTGGCTTTTAACGGCATTGATGGCCCGTTCAACTAAAGACTGCTCCCGGCTACCTGAATCGTCTGTATAGCCAATCGTATTTGTCACCGCATTATATGGGCTGAAATAATTTCTGGCATAGGTATCTTCATACGACAAACTGATGGTGGAATCACAGGTTGGAAAATGGGAGGACTGTACATCCAGCTTGCCATAAGATACTTCATTGTAATAGCCTTTCAATGAAGCGGTTGAATTACCTCCATCCAACATGGTCTTAAATTGCTGTCTGGTTTTGGTAAATTCAGTATCACCCTTGAACCGGACATAAATGACAATATTGACCAACTTACCGTTACCAAAATACGTCATACTCTGAGCACTTCTTAACAGAGATTTCTGCTGCTTTTCAGCCTGATCGTGTTTGGCGGACGGTTTTAACCACGGCGTTAATCCGGCCGTCTGTGGATTGATGGTCCCGACCCTGTAATTGGATGGCACCAGGCTGTCGTTAGCTAAGACCGCATAATAAAAATAGCCGTCTGCCCCACTTTGAACGATGGAATAGCCATTACTATCGTGCAGACAATGGAAATACTCGTCACCAGACGTATAACAGTGGATCACAGAACTGTCCGGCTGTGTCACATCGACCGGTATATTCTTAAAATACTCAGCGTAGGAACAAATGGACAGTAAGAAGAGGAATAGGACAAAAATGGGCTTCTTTTTCATGAATATCGTTTCAGGTTGATTGTACTATAATCAAGAAATCCTGGGCTAACAG
>JAUZOU010000316.1 GCA_030706285.1 Bacteroidota bacterium | reverse complement strand
TTTTACCCAGGATGTTCGCTCGAAACCAGCGGTAAGGAATACAGCCAATCCCTGCATGCCGTCGCTCAAAAATGCGGCATTGAACTGGAAACGGTCAAAGACTGGTGCTGTTGTGGTGCTACAGCGGCTCACAGCCTGAATCATGACTTGGCTATTGCGCTTCCAGGACGAACGATTGCTTTGGCTGAAAAGCAAGGCTTTACAGAATTGCTGGTACCTTGCGCCGCTTGTTTCAGTCGTCTGGCTTCAGCCCAACTTGAAATTAAAGGCAGCGAACACGTTCGCAAACAAATGGAAGACTATCTGGAAATGCCTGTTACTGGCAATATCCGGTTGCTTACCATACTTGAATTTCTTGAAGAACATATTTTCCCGGTAGCTGAGCAGTACATTGTCAACAAACTGGATCAGAAGGTGGCCTGTTATTATGGCTGCTTATTGGCCAGGCCAAAAGAATCGACACGCCTGCAACGTCCCGAAGATCCGATGGAGATGGAAACGGTCATGAAAAAGGCCGGCGCCTCACCCATCGACTGGGCTTTCAAAACCGAATGTTGTGGTGCCGGTTTATCGGTTTCCCGGACAGATATCGTAGCCAAACTATCCGGGAAAATCCTGGAAGATGCGGTAGATCGTGGTGCCGAATCCATTGTGGTTGCATGCCCCATGTGTCAGATGAACCTTGATCTGCGCAGAAAAGAAATTAACAAACAACTGAACCGTAAGATTGACGTGCCTGTACTGTTTGTCACTCAGGTACTTGGACTCAGCATGGGCATTCCGGCTGACCAGCTTGGCTTAAACAAGCATTTTGTTCCTACCGGTAACACTGTTTCATGTGTCGCACGCTTAGAAAAATAACATATGGCTAGAATTGGAGTATTTATCTGTCATTGCGGTGAGAACATTTCAGCCACCGTTGATGTGGAAAAAGTAGCCGCTGCTGCAGGAAAGCTTTCGGGTGTAGCCTACAGCATCGATTATAAATATATGTGTTCCGATCCGGGACAATCGATGATCATCAACGCCATTAAAGAACAGAACCTGACAGGCATTGTCGTTGCTTCCTGCTCTCCGCGTATGCATGAAGGTACGTTCCGGAAGGCCGCCGAAAAAGCGGGCATCAATCCCTATCTCTGTGAAATGGCCAATATCCGCGAACAATGTTCCTGGGTTCATCCCCGTTCGGAAGAAACCACGCAAAAGGCCATCGACATTGTCCGGACCATTGTTGAAAAAGTCAAAAAGAATACGGCTCTAAATGCCATTAAAGTGCCCATTACCAAAACGGCGCTAGTCATCGGTGGCGGTATTGCCGGCATTCAGTCGGCACTGGATATCGCCAATGCCGGACACAAAGTCATCCTGGTGGAGAAATCACCCTCCATCGGTGGTCACATGTCTCAATTGTCTGAAACGTTTCCGACACTCGACTGCTCTCAATGTATCCTGACGCCTCGAATGGTGGAAGTAGCCCAGCACCCGAACATCACCTTGTACACCTATGCCGAGGTAGAGAGTGTGTCCGGCTTTGTCGGAAACTTTGAAGTAAAAATCCGCCTGAAAGCCAAAAGTGTTGATTTCAGCAAGTGTACTGGTTGCGGTACTTGTTGGCAGAAATGTCCAACCAAAAAAATACCCAATGAATTCAACGCAGGATTAAATACCAGAACAGCCATCTACACGCCTTTCCCACAAGCCGTTCCCAACAAGCCGGTTATTGACAGAGCCCATTGTACCTGGTTCCTTAAAGGTAAATGCGGGTTGTGCCAGAAAAATTGTCCGGCAGGAGCCATCGATTATGATACTCAGGACGAGTTTATCGATGTAAAAGTCGGTGCCATTGTAGCAGCAACAGGTTATGATATCAAACACAGCGACTTTTTTCCGGAATATGGTTACGGCAAACACCCTGACATCATTGATGGACTTCAATT
Organism: Bacteroidota bacterium; assembly: GCA_030706285.1. GTDB lineage: Bacteria > Bacteroidota > Bacteroidia > Bacteroidales > UBA1402 > UBA8389. The sequence goes on along the minus strand of JAUZOU010000316.1, from coordinate 2,002 downwards.
TGAACGGTTGGCTTCAGCCTCAGGTCCTACGGGGGGCGAAATCAGACGTCCTTCAGACGGGAAAGTGCCGGAAACAATCGTTTTTGTCGCCTGCGCTGGTTCCAGGGATAAAGCCAAAGGCATCGAATATTGTTCCAAGATTTGCTGTATGTATACGGCAAAGCATGCGATGCTGTACAAACACAAACACCACGAAGGAAAAGCCTACGTATTTTATATGGATATCCGTGCGGCCGGCAAGAATTATGATGAATTCGTGCGGCGTGCCATCGAAGAAGACGATGTCAATTACGTACGCGGCCGTGTATCCCGTATCTATGAAAAGAATGGCAAGTTGATAGTCCTTGGTGTGGATACCCTTCTGAATGCCATGCCTGTTACGATTGAAGCGGATATGGTAGTGCTGGCCACCGCCGTTGTTGCGAATCAGGAATCCGAATCATTAGCCCAAAAGCTTCATATCAGTTATGATAAACATCATTTCTTTGCCGAAGCGCATCCCAAACTGAAACCGGTCGAAACCAATACGGCTGGGATCATGCTGGCTGGAGCCTGTCAAGGATCCAAAGACATCCCTGATACTGTTTCCCAGGCTTCCGCTTCAGCCAGTAAAGTTCTAGGTCTATTCTCCAGTGATGAAATGACCAGGGAACCTGTCGTGGCTGTCGTTAACCGATGCGCGCCCCCCACCTTCTCAACTTGCACAGGTTGCTTTCTGTGCGAACAAGTCTGTCCTTACCATGCCATCGAACGCGAAGAGATCCGTGATCGTCGTACAGGGAATCTTATCAAGACGGTTGCCAAAGTCAATGACGGCCTTTGCCAAGGATGCGGAACCTGTGTAGCCTTATGCAGGAACAAATCCATCGATTTGCAGGGCTTTTCGAATGAACAAATGCTGGCTGAAGTGACAGCCTTGCTGAATAATCCTTTTTAAACATACATCATGTCACAGTTCGAACCAAAAATAGTTGCTTTTGTCTGTAACTGGTGTACGTATGCAGGGGCAGACCTGGCCGGTACCAGCCGCACCAAATATGCTCCAAACGTACGCATCATCCGTTTTCCCTGTACCGGACGCATTGATTTCATGTTGTTGCTGAAAGCTTTCCAAAATGGTGCGGACGGTATCATTGTTTCAGGATGCCATCCGAACGATTGCCATTATACATCCGGCAATTTTCATGCACGCCGGCGCTGGATCGTGTTCAAATCGCTTCTCGATTTCATTGGATTTCCATCAGACCGCATCACATTCTCCTGGGTATCTGCCGCAGAAGGAACCAAATGGGCCGATCTCGTTAATGAAGTCACAGAAAAAGTACGCGCCATGGGGCCTTTTGAAGAGTTAAAAAAACTGGATGATTCACTGATCAATCAACTCAGCCATGAAGGAATTACAGAATAAAGTCGCCGAATTATTCGGAAACGGCGCCATCACGTTGATGATCGGTTTTAAAGAAGGTATCAATCAAGAGGCTGTTCCTTGTTTCCTCGACGACGCCTCTCAGGTCGACCAACTCATCTGGACACCGGACTGCAAGAACAACCTGACAACCTACCTGCACAAGCCGGAAATCAAACAGGCAATAAAAATCGGTATCATAGGCAATGCCGTCACATTACGTTCGCTGTTGCAGCTTGCCTCTGAAAATCAGTTCCAGCAACTGGCCATTACAGTCCTGATTGTAAATGAACCAGGTGAAGTACTCGTTCTGAATACCATCGAAGAAGCAGAAGCTTATGAAAAGGCTCATTTTCCAACCTACAGTACTGAAGATCAGGCAATGATCGACAAGCTCAATGCCATGTCCAGGGAAGAACGATGGAAATTCTGGACGGAGCAGTTGTCTGCTTGTGTCAAATGCTATGCCTGTCGTGCCGTTTGTCCATTATGCTATTGTACATCCTGCACCGTGGAATGCAATCAACCACAATGGATCAAATTGTCTTCCGAAACCGAAGGCAATCTTGAATGGCACATCATGCGCGCCATGCATCT
>JAUZOU010000315.1 GCA_030706285.1 Bacteroidota bacterium | reverse complement strand
TGCGTCTGTATCACCATCAATGTATGGAGCGTTTTTTGAAGAGATCAACCATGCCGGTGATGGTGGCTTATACGCTGAATTGGTGCAGAACCGGAGTTTTGAGGAGACGGAAATGCCGGATGGCTTTCATGTGGATGGCAATAAACTAATACCTAAACCTTTGCCATATCATTTGACAGGAGAAGTCAGGACGCGGTCGTATGAATGGAATACAGAACCAGTTCGTGCCTGGAGCTTACAAACAAGCCATGCTACAGCAGCGCAGATGAGGCTTACAAAAATAAATCCGATGTTTGCTTCGGCTCCAAACAATCTGGAGGTGACCATTAATGATGCTACAAACCCAGTTCAATTAGTGAATGAAGGTTACTGGGGCATGGGTATTAAGGCTAATGAGCATTACTTCTTACGCGCAATCATCCGGACTTCAGCTGATTATAAAGGCACTATTGTTGCAAAACTCCTTTCATCGAAAGGAGAATTAATGGCATCAACGATTCTGGAAGTTAAATCGCCAGATCAATGGAGCGATATTAGCAACGTGTTGGTTCCGGATTTTAGTGACTCAAAATCAAAACTTGCTCTGGAATTTGATTCACCTGGCAAAGTATGGGTTGATTATGTTTCACTTTTCCCGGAAAATACGTTCAATAAAAGAAAGAACGGCTTGCGTAACGATGTGGCAGAGATGCTTGCAGGGCTTAAACCGGCCTTTTTGAGATGGCCTGGTGGATGTGTGGTCGAAGGCATTACACTTGACAATCGGTATGAATGGAAAAAAACGTTGGGCGATCCGGCTGCCCGTCCAGGTGAATACAGTACTTGGGGTTACCGCTGCTCATATGGTTTTGGCTATAATGAAATGCTTCAGTTTTGCGAAGATATTGGGGCAAAAGCTATGTTTGTCTGCAATGTTGGATTAGGCTGTCAATTTCGAATGGGTGATGCTTGTCCTGAGGACAAGATTTCGTATTACTTAGACGATTGTATGGATGCTATTGAATATGCTTTGGGTGATGTCTCTACGAAATGGGGTGCACGCCGTGCTGCTGAAGGTCATCCTGATCCCTTTCCCTTGGGCTATGTAGAGATTGGTAATGAAAATTGGGGACCCGAATACGATCATCGTTTTAATCTTTTTTACAAAGCGATTAAGGCAAAATATCCGCAACTAACACTGATTTATTGTGAAATGCCTGAGCGTAACGGCGAAAGACAGATTGAAAAAACAGATATGATCGATCCTCACTGGTACGTTGCTCCTGAATTTTTTCTTAGCAATAGTACGCTATTCGACTCTTGGGAACGTGGAAAATATAAGATTTATGTTGGTGAATATGCTTGCAACCGTGGCGTCGGGGGAGGTAATATGAAGGCTGCTTTGTCGGAAGCTGCTTTTATTGGAGGCATGGAACGCAACGGCGATTTGGTGACCATGACATCCTATGCTCCTTTATTTGAAAATAGACACAATAGAAAATGGACCACTAATCTGATTTGGATCGATAATGACCGTGTTTTGGGACGAAGCTCCTATTATGTACAAAAAATGGCCTCTCAAAATCGACCGACTTACAATGTGAAAAGCAACATCACGATGCACAAGGTTGATGAAGCTTCCTACAAGGCTGGCGGTGTCGGTTTCGGCTCATGGGGAACCTCGGTGGAGTATAAGGATATTACCCTCATAGAAAAGGAGAAAGCCGTAGCGTTGGATCTGCAAAAAACGTCTGTGAAGAATGGCTTGTGGAAATTTTCACAGGGTGTTTTGAACCAACAATCGTTGGAGAATGGCACAAAATACATCTTAAGGCAGTTTAAGAGCGATTCGTACACGCTTACTTGTAAGGCTCGTAAACTTAGTGGAAATGAAGGTTTTCTGGTTTATTTCGGCATGTCGGAAGATGGATTGGACGGGTACATGTACAATATTGGTGGATGGAACAATCAAAAGTCGGTTTTGCAAGAAATAGCGAACGGAAGCAATGCCAATGTGCTGGCTGAACGAAATGGCAGCTCCATTGAAACCGCTAAATGGTACGATCTTAAACTTATCGTATCTCCCAAAAAGAGCGAGCTTTATATTGATGGCAAGCTGATTCTGACACACGAGCCTGCGGCTGTTCCCTTGCAGTTTATAACAAGCGGCTACGATGAAGCCACTAACGAGTTGATCCTTAAAGTGGTGAATGCAGATGCCTCTCATTATGTGACCAATTTTAAATTAAAAGGGTCCAATCAAGTCTCCAAAATCGGTAAAGTGATTTCATTGAGAGCTGACAATGGCAACGAAGAGAACTCGTTTGATAATCCGAAAAAGATTTCACCCGTCGAAAATGAGTATCACGGTTTCGGTAAAACATTTGATTTTGTGTTCCCTCCTTATTCATACACAATTTTGCGAATCAAAGCTGCAAAAAGTCAACGTATCCATTGAGCGTGTTTGTATTTGTTGTTAATATGTGAGTAATGAAAAAAATAGCCCTTTTTATTAAACGATATTTATTTATCCTTGTTCTCTGCCTTAGTCAGGGGCTTTTGGCCCGTACCTTTGTACACCCCGGCGGCATTCATTCGATGGATGATCTTAATCGTATGAAGGCAAAAGTGGCGGCCAAAGAACATCCTTGGATTGATGCCTGGAATTTGCTGATTACCGATCCGCAGGCCCAAAGCACATGGACGGCCAGCCCTTATACAAATATCGGAGGGAATATTATCCGTCAGGCAGCTGCCCGTGATGCCCGTGCTGCATATCTTAATATTTTACGTTGGTATATAACCGGCAGTGTTGCAAACGCAGATTGTGCGGTTCGAATTTGTAATGCCTGGTCAGCGTCCATCAATCAGGTAGCAAATGGAGAACTGTATCAGCTGCCTATAAGTACATTCATGCAAGCTGCTGAATTACTACGAATGTATCCGGGTTGGGCAAAGGCCGATCAGGAAAATTTTAAGAACATGGCGTTGACTTATTTTTATCAGCCCTGTCATGACTTTTTGAGTTTTTGTGATGCTCATTCAAGCTGGTCTGCGCCTGCACTCTATTCCATCATGGGTATTGCTGTTTTTTGCGATGACTCAACAACGTATGATGAAGCTGCCAATTATTTTAAAACAGGTGCTTACAGCGGATGTATTATGAAAGGCATTATGCAACCTTCCGGACAATTGGGCGAGATGGCCAGAGATCAACCTCATGCAGCCATAGGGCCTGCCGCATGGTCTCATATTTGTCAGGTGGCCTGGAATCAGGGTGATACATCACTTTTTAGTTATGGGAACAACAGACTTTTGGCTGGCTATGAATACTTTTGCAAAGCCAATCTTAACCATCCGGTTGAATGGATCCCTTACACTGATTGCAGTTACAGATGGTATTATATGTCACTCAGTGGCCTTTGTAACCTAAATAAAGCGACACCTGAATTTGAGTTGATTTATAATCATTATGCGGTCCTTAAAGGAATTCCTGCACCGTATACCCATAAAATGGCCAATCTGACACGTATTTCCCAAGGTGACTATTTCGGCTATGGAACCTTGACTTTTACATTGGATGGTGCTGATTCTCCATATCCCCCGTATCCAATACCTGCAGCTCCGGCCAATCTTACGGCTACCCCCGGTGCATCAAGGATATATCTGCATTGGACACCACCGGATGGAGACGTGGCGACCGGATACAATGTATGGAGGTCGGCTTCGGCGGATGGTCCGTTCACCAATTTGGCAACCCTGAGCGATTATACAGGTGGTAACTATGCAGATAAAACAGCTGCCCCAGGTACTACGTATTATTATGCTGTGTCTGCTATAAATCAATCGGGGGCAGGCGCAAAATCTTCAGTGGCAGGTGCTCAGTCTATTGCTGCAAGTGCTACGCTTCCTATTGGTTGGGCACGAAACGATATAGGTAGTTATACCGTTGCTGGAACCGCATCCTATGCCAATGTG
>JAUZOU010000314.1 GCA_030706285.1 Bacteroidota bacterium | reverse complement strand
CATGGACGGAGACCGGGTGCGAGTGATGCATTCAGCCAAAAAAACGTTTAGTGAACCGGAAGGAGAGGTGGTTGCCATATTGGAACATGCCACAACGACATTTGTCGGTGTTTTGGAAGTTGAAAAGAATTATGCCTTTCTGGTAACAGACAGCAAGAAACTGGCCAACGATATTTTCATTCCCAAGGATAAGTTGAAGGGCGGTAAAACAGGGCAAAAGGCCGTCGTGAACATTACCGGCTGGCCGGAACGTTCTAAAAACCCGGTCGGAGAAGTGATCGATATTCTGGGTGAAGTCGGGAACAACGATACCGAGATGAATGCCATTATGGCTGAATATGGCTTGCCATACCGTTATCCGGAAGCTGTTGAAAAAGCGGCTGAAAAAATACCGGTTGAATTGCCGGCCGAGGAAATAGCCAGACGGGAAGATTTCAGGAACGTAACCACCTTTACGGTCGATCCGTATGATGCCAAAGACTTCGATGATGCGTTATCCATTCGAAAATTGTCTGGAGGGACTTGGGAAGTCGGTGTCCACATTGCTGATGTGACGTATTATGTGGCTCCTGACAGTATCATAGACAAAGAAGCCCAAAACAGGGCGACTTCTGTTTACTTGGTGGACAGAACGATTCCTATGTTGCCGGAAAGCCTGAGCAATGGCCTGTGTTCCCTTCGTCCGAATGAAGAAAAATGTTGCTATTCCTGCATTTTTGAGATGGATGAACGCGCCAACGTGAAAAAATATCATATTGCCCATACGCTGATCAAGTCTGATCGCCGGTTTACCTATGAAGAAGTTCAATCCATCATCGAAGGAGCGGAAGGTGATTTTGCCGAAGACATTCATGTGTTGAATGAAATGGCCAAAAAGTTGAGACAAAAACGGTTTGTCGCCGGTGCCATCAATTTTGACCGATGGGAAATGAAATTCAATATCGATGAAAACGGCAAACCGCTGAGCGTTTTTGTAAAAACGGCCAAGGCCTCCAATCAGATGATCGAGGAATTCATGTTGCTGGCCAACAAAACCGTAGCCAGCCATATCGGAAAATCAAGTGGCGCTCCTAGGACCTTTGTCTACAGGATTCATGACCAACCTGATGCAGAAAAAATGGAAGATCTTTCCAAGTTCATCAAGCGATTTGGTTACAAGGTCAAAACATCAGGCAGCAAGACCGATGTGTCCAAGTCCATCAACGCCTTATTGGATGGTGTGCAAGGCAAAAATGAAGAAAATCTGATAGAAACCATCGCTATTCGTTCTATGGCCAAAGCCATCTATTCGACGGTCAACAAAGGCCATTATGGATTGGCTTTCGATTATTATACCCACTTTACATCGCCGATTCGCCGGTATCCGGATATGATGGTTCACCGGCTGCTGGACAGATATCTGAAGGGTGGTCGAAGTGCTTCAGCAGAGAAATACGAATCCTTATGCAAGCACAGTTCGGATATGGAACAACTAGCCGCCAAGGCAGAACGGGATTCAGTCAAGTACAAGATGGTGGAATTCATGTCGGAACGCCTGGGAAACAGTTATGATGGTGTTATATCCGGGGTTACGGAATGGGGTATTTATGTCGAAATCAATGAAAACAAGTGTGAAGGCATGATTCCGATCCGGGAACTTGATGATGATTATTACGAGTTCGATGAAAAGAATTATTGTCTGAGAGGAAGGCGCAAACATAAAATCTACAGGCTGGGAGACCCTGTCAGAATTCAGGTGCTAAAAGCCAATCTGGAGCGTAAACAACTGGATTTTATATTGGCAGATGACAAACAAAATGCCTGACCCCGTTCTTTGTTGTCTTAATTATTAACTGAAATAGGCTATGGAAAACGATTTATTTGACTTATCAGGAAAGGTAGCTGTTGTGACAGGTGGAAACGGTATTTTGGGCCGTTCAATGTGTGCCGGACTTGCCGGAAAGGGCGCAAAAGTTGTCATTCTGGGGCGTAACAAAGAGACCGGTGAAGAGGTTGCCGCTACGATCAAAACGGCTGGTGGCGAAGCTTGTTTCTATACCTGTGATGTTCTGGACAAGAACAGCCTGGTAACAATCCGAGAAGATGTATTGAAGAAATTTGGCAAAATAGATATTCTGGTGAATGCTGCCGGTGGAAATATGGCTGGCGCCTGCATTCAGCCAAACCAGAGCTTTTTCGACATTGATGTCGATTCAGTACGAAAGGTCATGGACCTCAATTATTTTGGTACCTTGATTCCTATCCTGGTTTTCGGGGTCGTGTTTGCCAAACAGAAGTACGGTAATATCATCAATATCACTTCAGCTACCGTGGAACGTCCATTAACCAGAGTGATGGGCTATTCGTCCGCAAAAGCTGCCGTCAAGAATCTAACTCAATATCTGGCCACTGAATTTGCGACCAAAATCGGGCCGGACGTTCGTGTCAATGCGCTGACTCCTGGCTTTTTCCTGACAGAGCAAAACCGTACGTTACTGACTAATCCGGATGGCACTCTGACACCTCGTGGAGGACAAATCATTCAGAATACCCCCATGAAGCGGATGGGAAAGCCGGAAGATCTGCAAGGTGCGTTGATCTATCTTGCCAGCGATGCGTCACGCTTTGTCACCGGTTCGGTGTCTGTTGTTGACGGCGGTTTTGATGCGTATGCCGGTGTTTAATCTGTAATCGTGATGACTATGAGTGCTTGTTTTGAACAGACTATGCGTTGGTATGGGCCTGGAGACCCAGTTAGCCTGAGTGATATCCGGCAGGCAGGGGCTACCGGTGTTGTAACCGCCCTGCACCAATATGCTCCCGGCGAGATTTGGCCGGTGGAAGCTATCAAAGAACGTCAGGCTATCGTACGGGCCGCTGGCCTGGAATGGACGGTTGTGGAAAGTGTCAATGTCCACGAAGATATTAAAAGGCGTTGCGGTCATTATGCTCTGTACATAGAAAATTATAAGACAACACTGGAAAATTTGGCAACATGCGGCATTTTTGTCGTGACCTATAACTTCATGCCTGTATTGGACTGGGTGAGAACAGATTTGAATTATACTTGCGAAGACGGTTCAAAGGCCATGTATTTCGAAAAGGCTGCCTTTGATGCGTTTGACCTGTTCGTTTTAAAAAGGCCGGGAGCCGAAAAGGACTTTACTCCGGCGGAAATAGCAAAGGCCAGACGTCGCTTTGAGACGATGACGCAGGCCGATAAAGAGATGTTGCTTGGTGTTCTGTTGGCCGGTCTGCCTGGATCGAATGAACGGTTTACGCTCGAACAAATATTGGATGAATTGGCAAAATATAATCGCATCGATGCCACGACACTACGCCGGCACTTGATTGAATTTTTACAGGATATTTGTCCGTCAGCCGATAAATTGGGCATTCGGATGGCCATTCACCCGGATGATCCTCCGTTCCCCATTCTGGGATTGCCTCGCATAGCCAGTACCGAAGCAGATTTTCAGGCTATTCTCGATGCAGTCCCCAATGTTTCCAACGGACTGGATTTTTGCACTGGCTCCTTAAGCCCTCGTCCGGACAACGATTTGGTCGGGATGGCTGAGCGGCTGGCTAAACGAATCTATTTTGTTCATCTGAGAAGTACACAACGGGATGACGAAGGCAATTTTTATGAAGCCAACCACCTGGAGGGCTCTGTCGATATGTATCATGTGATGAAGAACCTGATTCTTGAAATGAGAGAACGGGGCGAATCGATTCCTTTACGTCCCGATCATGGACATCAGATGCTGGATGACCTCAAAAAAACTCAAATTCATTATGGCTATTCCGCTATCGGCAGACTTCGTGGCCTGGCAGAATTGAGAGGATTGGAAATGGGTATTTCACGCTCTATTTGATTCAGAGGTCCGTTCATGGATCAACTACAAAATCTGAGGAGTAGAGATTAATTCTTTAATTTTGCAGGATAAAAATTAATATAGCCCTGTGAAGATAAAAGACGGTTACTCCTTGCTGCTCCCTGTAGGGATGTT
>JAUZOU010000313.1 GCA_030706285.1 Bacteroidota bacterium | reverse complement strand
GTTCCAACTGTATCAAAGACGTCGACAAACAGGAACGTGAAGACAACGATCAGCATATTCCAGGTGAAGATCTGGGAAAAGTCAAACTTGAAGAACAAGGGGGCTGGGCTGGGTGGAACATCAATGATGCCGGTAAATTGGGTGATACCCATCGGAATGCCGACGACCGTGGTGGCAAGGATACCAAGCAACAAAGCCCCTTTGACTTTCTTGATCAGCAGCACAGAGGTAATAACCAGTCCGATGATGGTCAGCAAGGCAGTTCCTTTGGTGATGTCTCCGAGGGCAACCATGGTGGAATCATTTTTGACAACAATACCGGAACTTTGCAGGCCGATGAATGCAATGAAAAGGCCGATACCAACGCTGATGGCATTTTTCAACGTAGCCGGAATGGCATTGACGATAGCTGCACGAATGTTGAGCACATTCATAACCAAGAAGATCAATCCTTCGCACAGGATGGCTGTCAGGGCAAACTGCCAGGAAAATCCCATAGCCAGACAAACAGTAAAGGCAAAGAACGCATTCATGCCCATGCCGGGAGCCTGGGCGAAGGGTAATTTGGCCAGCAAGGACATAGCCAGTGTTCCTACAATGGAAGCGACGGCTGTTGCCGTAAACAGGGCGCCCTTGTCCATACCGGTAACGGAAAGGATATTCGGATTGACGGCCAGAATATAGGCCATGGTCAGGAAGGTGGTAATGCCAGCGAGAATCTCTGTCTTCATCGTGGAACCATTTTCCTTGATTTGAAAATATTTTTCGAACATAACGGATTAGATTAACTGAGAACTAGACAATTGTATTAGAAATTCCATTTAAGAGCGAGGGTCGGATTGCACATAAATCCATCATGTCCGCCAAAATTGGTGGAAAGCTCGATTTCGCTACCGGCAGAAATGTTTGGAGTGACGTTATACCAGAACTGAGGTTCGGTAATAAATACAGGGTTCGGGTCTTTTCCGGCATTGGCATAAGTGTCTTTTTCCCACCACAAATCGGCGAAGCCATCCAATGTCAGTTTGTTTTTCAGTAACTGTACACCCCAGACGGTGGTAAATTGCGGAGAGAAATTCTTACCGATGATATCTTTGGCCAGGATTTTCAGGTTTAATGTTTTGGAGAAATCGGCACTGTGCATAAAGTAGTCCACACCGGTCAACCAGGCATTGTTGATAGGGTAGGAACCGCCATCGGGATTTGTCAGTCCGCCGCGGTATCCACCAAACCCGCCGTTGTATTCAACTTGCCAGCTGAAAGGTCCTCCCCAGAAATTCAGGCAACGGGCAATTTCCATATAAGCACACGAAGGAGAATTGTGTTCACCGTAGTTGTAATCGATATCGGTAAAGGTATACGTATTACCCCACTTGTCCGACTTGAACAATTCAAATGTCGTGGTGATGTACTTCCTAGTCTTACCAAAATCATAGTGAACCTGGAAATTTTGAGCCTGTAAGGTTAAGGCTGTAGCGAAGGAGAAAAGGATTAAATAAAGCTTTTTCATAAATGGTTATGTTAAAAAGTTAAATAATGGCCTCAAATTTTTTAAAAAAATACAAAAGAAGCATTTTTTTGTGAATAAAAGGCCATTGATTCCACAATTCACGAAAATTTCATGCAGGCAAAATCTCTTACATTTTGTCAAAAAAACAAAAAGCCGGCTCAACGTGATTGAGCGGCTTTTTGACCGGAAAAGAGTTTTGGCTAAAAAACTAGTTGATTTCCCATGTTTCAAGTGTGTGCAGGTATTCTTCCAGCGAATGGACAGCGTGTTTGGCCTGTACGTCGGTTACCTGTTTTTCAACAGCCTGATCATAGACCAAGGCATCGACATTCCGGATCACTCCCAGTGCAACCGGCAGATCGCCGTGCATGTTGCTCAATTTGAAATGCAAGGTCGGATCCTGGCATTTGGCATCATGTACCAGAATATCTTTTTCTGTGATTCCGTTTTCACCGATGGTGACAGCTTTCAGGTTAAACCCGTCGATGATGAGGCCTTTGTCATTATTTTTACCGAAAATCATCGGTTCTCCGTCTTTCAGGACGATGGTCTTGTCGGCCCGGATTTCTTTGTCGGAAATGGCTTTGTGAGTGCCGTCATTGAAGATGACACAGTTAACAAGCGCCTCGATGACAGAGCACCCTTTATGTTCGACGGCCTGGATCATGACATCCTGGGTCGTTTTCAAGTCAACATCGAGGGTACGGGCAAAGAAGGTGCCTCTGGCGCCGAGTGTCAGTTCGGCCGGACGGAATGGTTCTTCAACCGTTCCGTAGGGAGATGATTTGGAGACAAATCCAAGCTTTGAGGTAGGAGAATATTGTCCTTTGGTCAGCCCGTAGATTTCATTGTTGAACAGGACAACATTCACATCGACGTTACGACGGACTTCATGAATGAAGTGGTTTCCACCGATAGCCAGGCAATCTCCGTCACCGGTAACTTGCCAGACGGTCAATTTGGGGTTTGCCGTTTTGACGCCGGTAGCAATTGCCGCAGCACGACCATGGATGGTATGCATGCCATAAGCGTTCACATAATAAGGAAGACGGCTGGAGCAGCCAATACCTGAAATGACCACTGTTTCGTCCGGGGAAATGCCGATGGCAGCCATGGCTTTTTGAAGACTGTTCAGAATGGCATGGTCTCCGCAACCTGGACACCAGCGTACGTCCTGGTCGCTTTTAAAATCCTGGGGTTTATATGTAATGGGTTCCATCATGATCAAGCGTGTAAAAGGGTTTTGAAATAAGTTACCAGTTCGGTAACGGTGAAGGGCTGTCCTTCTACCTTGTTGTATTGGAAAGGATTGATGCCCGGAACTTTCGAACGAAGGAAACTGGCAAATTGGCCACTATTCAGTTCACAGACAACGATCTTTTTGTATGATTTCAACACGTCGGCTGTGTTTTTTGGCAGCGGATTGATGTAGTTGAAATGGGCCAGTGCTATTTTCTCTCCGGCTGCATTTAATTCTTCGACAGCCGAATACAGGTGGCCGAATGTGCCTCCCCACCCGACGACGAGCAAATCAGCATCAGAATCACCTTGAACAGCAATATCCGGAATGACATTGGCAATGGCGTCGATCTTCGCCTGACGTTGATTAACCATGAACTGGTGATTTTCCGGATTCGTAGAAATCGCACCGGTAATGTTGTCTTTTTCCAATCCTCCGATCCGGTGAGCGAAACCTGGGGTGCCTGGGAGTGCCCAGTAACGTACAAACGTTTCTGCATCTCTAAGAAATGGTTTCCAGGTTGGCTGCATGTCTGCATGCACAAACGGTGGTTTGATGTCAGGATAGTTTTTCAAGGAAGGCAGTTTCCAGGCGGATGAACCGTTTGCCAGGAAGGCATCTGTCATCAGAATGACAGGAGTCATGTGCTCAAGTGCTATTTTGGAAGCCATGAAAGCATAATCAAAGCAATTGGCCGGTGTGCTGGCGGAAATCACCACAATGGGGCTTTCGCCGTTTCGTCCGTAAATAGCTTGCAGCAAATCGGTTTGTTCGGTTTTGGTTGGAAGCCCGGTAGAAGGACCACCACGTTGAACATCGATAACGACCAGTGGCAATTCTGCCATGACGGCCAGGTTGATGGCTTCACTTTTCAACGCCAGTCCGGGGCCTGAGGTAGACGTTGCTGCCAGCGATCCAGTGTAGCTGGCACCGATAGCGGTGCAGACACCTGCAATTTCATCCTCGGCCTGTACAGTCTTGACGCCAAGATCCTTGCGTGCGGCAAGCTCATGCAGAATGTCGGTAGCTGGTGTGATCGGATAACTTCCTAAGAAAAGTGGCAGCCCCGACTTTTCCGAAGCGGCTATGAGTCCCCATGCCGTTGCCTGGTTTCCTTTAACGTCGGTGTAGGTTCCTTTGGGCATATCGGTGGGATTGATATGGTACGTAGAGACGAATGTATGGGTATTGTTACCGTAATTATAACCATCCGTCAGCACTTTCAGATTGGCCTGCAAGACG